>CAYRCA010000302.1:0-5750 GCA_964422565.1 uncultured Acidobacteriota bacterium
CGGGATGTAGCCACCCTCGCGCGGATCGGGCAGATCATACAGGGCGTCCCGGACCGTGTGCCAAGGCGCGTCGTCCTCGGCTGGAAAAAGAGGGAGATTTGGCGGTGGCGGGAGAGTTGGCTCAATTCCATGGCGTCGCCAATACTCTCCGGTCTTCCACTGGGCGCCGACCAGAGCTTCCCAGGTGTGGCTCACCCGGCAGTCCTCGAAGCTCCAGGAGAGCCCCGTGTCCGCCCTGCATCCTACAACGAAGACCCGCTCCCGCCGCTGCGGCACCCCATGGTCGACGGCGTTGAGCAATCGAGCGAGGACGTTATACGAGAGATCCGAACGATGGCCGCAAGTGTGGATGCGCTCGAGGCGACCGTAATGCTCTCGCCACGTTTCACCTTCTCTCGGGCCGAGGGTCGGATACGTCAGCTGCAGAAGAATATATGAGAAGTAGTTGACAAACGACCTCCGCGTCAAACCCTTCACGTTCTCCATGATGAAGGCTCGAGGCGCGAGTTCTCGCACGGCGCGAACAAACTCCGGCAACATATTGCGGTCGTCTCTCATGCCGCGATGCTTTCCCGCCACACTGAACGGCTGACACGGGGGACCGCCGGCCACCAAGTCGATGTCCCTGAAAACGCGAAAATCGATTTCCTCGATGCGAGACGGAATCACCTCCCAATGCGCGAGGCCGGGAACGGCCGCTCGCTCGATGTTGTGCGTTAGGGTGCGAAAGGCATTCTTGTCGCACTCCACCAAGCCCGCGTGATCAAAGCCCGCAAGGTGCAACCCCAGCGCCAAGCCTCCCGCCCCGGTGAAGAGTTCGACGGAACGCAAAGAGTTCTGCATGATCATGACCCGCCCTCCTGATGCTTATAGCAAGCGGGTCTGACTGAAACAGCCTACCGATGAGGGCGAGACGCTTCGCACCGCAGCCGCCGTCCAGACCTCGGACGGGTCCGATCGAAAACGTGGCGTCAAAGGATGACGACAAACCCTCCCCGGCGCGCGTCGGCGGCGCCCTCCGACGGGGAGGCCGAGTTGGCTCCTCCAAAGAAAAGGCTCTTCCGGCTCCAACGCTGGATTTCAAATCGGTCCTCAAGCTGCGCCAGAGTCGCTTCGGAGACGCCCGGCTCGGCATGGATCACCCCGCCCTCCACGTGAATCCGAGGGGCGTCGGTCGCCTCCCGCAAACTCATTCCTCCGGCCAGGTAATTGACCAGCACCTGGACGATCGCCGAGCGAATCCTGTTGGAGCCGGCCGACCCGGTCGCCAGCTCGATCCGCCCTTCGCGCCGGACCACGGTGGGCGCCATCATGGAAGCCAGCCGGCGACCCGGCGGATGGCGAAAGAAGCCTTCCGGGTTGACGTCCTCCTCCCCCAGCATGTTGTTCAGCATGAAGCCGCAGCCCTGGACGAAAGAGCCGCAGCCCTCGCCGTTGGTGGTGGTGACCGCGGCGGCGTTTCCCTCGCGGTCCAACACGCTCACGTGGGTGGTCGATCCAAGCGTCGGGTCGCCGTCCCCCGCAACGGTTCGTCCCCCACGCCTGCCCCCACCGAGTTTTTCGAGCAGGAGAGGAAAGCGGGCGGTGGCCGACACGGGCACCTCGTGCGACTTGGGAAACGGGTGGTCCTTTCTGGCCAGATTGGTCACGTGGAAAGCCTCCACCAACGCGGCCAAATCGAGACGACCGCCGGTGGCCGCCGGGATCCGGTCGAGCAAGGCGAGGGTCAACTCGATCAGCCAGCCTCCCTGGGCCGGCAGAGGATTCAAAAAGACGTCGCGGCCAAGCAGCCGCCCCGGCAAGGGTCGTCGGATCGCCACCCGGTAATCGTTCAGATCGTCGGAGGTGACGGCCCCACCACGACCCACCCATGACGCCAAACGAGAACCCATCTCGTTGCGGCAAAACGTCTCGGGATCAGGAGCCCGCCCCAGCGTCTCCAGGAAATCGGCCAAAGCGCCGTTTCGAAATCGTTCGCCGGACCTCAGCAACTGTCCGGCGGGAGCGAACAGGACCCTTCCGTCGGATTCCCGGAGAAGGATCGGGGCGAGGATCTCGATCAGATACGCCTGATCCGGGGACAGTTCGACGCCTTCTCTACCGAGTCGGACGGCTGGAGCGAGAATCTGCGGAATGTCAAGCTTACCGAGCCGCCTTTGCGCCAGCAGCAGGCCCGGGAGCATCCCCGGGACGGCGGCCGCGCCCCGACCGATGTGAAATCTCTGAGTGGTCGTACCGAAATCGACGTCGACGGGCAGAAAATCCAGCGAATCCGGGATCTCACACCCGGACGGCATGTCGACGAAGAAGTCGAACAGTAGCGGTTCTGACGCGATCGGGGCGGCCATCAGAAAACCACCGCCCCCAACACTCGTCAGCGTCGGTTCGGCCACCATGGCCGCGAAAACCGCCGCCGCCGCCGCGTCGAAGGCGTTTCCTCCTCCCTCCAGGATCTCGCCGGCCGCTTTCGCGGTGGCTCTGTTTCCGGCGGCGACGATGCCCTTCAGGAGTAACCTCCCCGTCGGCTGCGAATTCTCGGGAGGTCACCGCCGGACAACCGGGGCCAGGGTGGAAGATGGCGAGGTTGCCCGCGGGAGCCACCGCGAAAGGCCCAATGGGAAGGGCGGGACACGCCCTCGCCGGTCCGGGCCTGCCCTGGGGCGTCCGCGCCGCATTGTCTCCGGAACATCAAAGGCGGGGTTAGAACTCGCTGTCCAGCGCCTGGGGAACGCCTTCGACAATCGACCTTGACTCGGGCAGCTCTCCGACGAGATCGCGGATCTGACCCGGGGTCAATCCCGCCCGGGCGGCTTGGCTCTCCAAGTCCCGGATCGCCTGCAGAGCCCCTCTCTCGTCTTCCCGAGCCTGCCCCACCTCCCGGAACGTCTCGGCCATCTCCGCCTCGATCCGTTCCCGAGTCGATCCATCGGCCTGTTGAAGGTAGGCGTTGCGGAGGTTGTTCATCCGCAGTTCGAGCACCATCCGCCGATTCACGGCGTTATGCAGGTTGGTGCGGGCCTCCTGGAAGGCCGCGGCCCAGAACCGCAGATCGACCTCCTCCTCCAGCGTCTCACGCTCCGCTTCCACCTCCAGGTGCTCCTCCAGGCCGGCGGGCGTCCGAGTGGGGTGCCGGCGTGTAGAGCTGGTCGTCACACGGGCACGGGTGAATCCACGGATATCCTCGTTGCTAATGACGCGGACGTCCTCGACGCTCTGCGCTCGCCGCTCCCGCTCCTGGCGAGCCAGTTCAGCCAGGGAGGATTCTCCCTCGGCGGTGCCAGTCCCCTGCCCCGGGAGAACGGGAGTTCCAGCCAAGACCACAGCCAAGACAAGCGATACCATCACCCCCGAGGGTAGCGGAGCCCCACCTCGGACCCTGTATTCCTGATCCCTCTTTTCGCACATTTTCTTCACCCCTTTCCGCCCGAGGCACTTCCGACGAACGCCCCTCCCGGTCGACCGCATCGCGGCGGGCCGAAATCCCCCGCGTTCCGAGACCGCTCTCCGGACCCTCGCCACACGGCTGGCGTGACGCGCTGGCTAGGAGGACGATTCCCGTACGGTCAGAACCGGACATCCGGCCGTCCGGACCACCTTCTCGGCCACCGACCCAAACACAATATGCTGCCACCCCGTCAATCCGTGGGTGGCGATCACAATCAGATCGACCCCTTCCTCCTCCGCGATCCGGACAATCTCCCGGGCCGGCTCGCCGTGACTCACTAGAGAGCGAGATCTCACCGCCGCACTCGCGTGAGACCGGATCGTCTCCTTCAGCCGGCGCTCTGCGTTCTCCCGGAGTGCCTCCTGATAGGCGGGCACTTCGAAGTTATAGTGGGGATCCGTCGGCAGGGTCGGCACCGGCGGGATCACGTGGGCTACGATCAACTCCGCTCCGAAATGCTCGGCGATTTCGCCGGCCCTGACGACGGTCGCCACCGAAACGTCGCTGAAATCCGTCGGCGCGAGCACCCGTCGTAGGACAATCATCTCAGCGATCCTCCGTCCCCGTTCCAACGGCTCCGCATCCATCGCATCGTCATCCACCTCGAAGCTCGATCCGCCGCAAGCGCACCGGTCCCCGCGCGGGGCAACACTCAGAAGCGCAGGAAGGCGCCAATCCCTTCGCCCTTGCCGCCCAGCCGCTCGGCCGCGGGGCCTCTCAGCTGTTCGATGTCGCCCCCCTCCTCAAACACCCGGACGGCGACCGCTTCGACCAGGTCTTCCACACGCCTCAAGGGACCCGCGCAGAAGGGGCAGCTTTCCCGGTTGAGAAAGGCCTTGCCGCACTCGACGCACTCGGAACCGCCGACCGATATCCCATCGCTGTACACAAGCTGGTGAATCCTGCCTTCTCCCAGGGCGGCCAGGGTTCCTTCCAGACCGATCACCGCTTGGTGGTTCTTGGCCGCCGCCGTGAGAAGTTCGCCGACCAGCGCCTCTTCCCCCTCCCGCTCGACCTGCCTCTGAAGCGCCACCGTCTCCTCCAGGATCTCATGAGTTCCGGCGTCAATAGGCAGGGTCACGGTGCCGATTACACTCTTCTTCAGGCGCTCCGACAGGAGTCCCCTCAGCTCGCCGACAACCTCATGAGTGCCGCCCAGCACCAGCCGGTCGAATCGTTCCGAGGCAGCCAGTCGATCCATCAACTCCGCCACTCTCTTCAGGTGCCACCGTGCGTGTTCGTCGGCCTTTCGCTGGAAGTTCATCTGCGAGCGGAGCTGATCGGTGCCCGAGGCGTCAAACCGTCGCACCTGCCCCTCGGCCAAAGCCTCCTGCTCCTCCTGAATCGACCCGAGGAAGACGATGAAAAGCCGAGCCCGGGCCCGATCGGTCAGAATCACTCCATAGCGCTGGAACTCGTCGCGAGCCTCCAACAAGGGCCTGACGAAAGGTCGGGCGGCCCACCTCACCTGGTTCTCCAACGGAATGCCGAGACTTCGATCCCACTTGAGCCGACCCTCGGCGTCGCTGAAAAACACGACACTCTTGCCCGCCGGTTCATAATCGGCCAGAAAGGCGGCCGCCTGGCGGGTGGCCGCCAGAAACGAGCGGCGCTCCACATCATCCAGCAATCGCTCGGTGCCTTGGACAAGACTTCGAAAAGCGGCCTCGAAGCCGCGGTTCAGATTGACGGCCCGGGCCTGATCGACATTCAGGTAGACACTGACGACCCGGCTCCCTTGGCTATTGTTTGCGGCGAGGAGATCCTTGAGATCCTGGCGTGAGATCATGGCGAGCCTCCCTGGAACAGTCGAACACGTAAGAGGCATGATGGCGCTTCCAGTGTACAGGCAGTCACGAGACACCGCAAGCGGGCGGGGTTCTAAACGGGGGAATCGTCGGGACGCGCGCCGCATTGACGATTCCTGGAGCCGCGGCGAACCGGCGGGCGCCGGACCCGGGCCGCAGTCGATTGAGGGGCGGAGGCCTGGTCCGGCTACGGACGGAAGGATATCCGATTCCGGGTGTGGGCCGATCAGAGCCAGAAACCCTGCACGTTGAGATTGGACATCCCCGCCTCCCGGGCCCATCTCACCGCCTCGCGATACTCGCTCTGGGTCACCCGACGATTGATATCGGGGTAGCGATTCGCCCGGAACATGGGACGGTATTGGGACATGATGTTCAAGTAGGTATCCTTGGGCAGGTTCTCGGCGATCCACCCGATCACCTCCCTCGTCCCTCCCACATCGTTGGGCATCACCAGGTGCCGAACCATCAAGCCCCTGTACATGAGGCCGTCGGCG
>CAYRCA010000303.1:0-5749 GCA_964422565.1 uncultured Acidobacteriota bacterium
GGAGGGTTCGTTCGTCGTAGAGCTTCGCCGACCGGGTCACCCCTCGCTCAAATCCATCAACCGCTGTTGGATTTGAAGCAGTTCGCCCGCCTCGCAGGCTCCTTCTCTGCTGCTGTGACGGCGTTTTCCGGAAGTGGCACGGTTGTTGCTTTAGTCCCACGCCATACGAAACCAACTTTTCCGTCCTAAGGTACGGGCATTATCAAATGGAGGTATTACCGTGACATTTTTCTTTCGTGTCATCCTGATCGCATCGATTTTCTCATCCGCCTGGGCGAGTTCTACCGACGCCGAGGTGGAGAGGATTCTAGCCGAGTATCTGAAGCTCCATCGCGTCCTGGCGCTCGACACGACCGAGGGTGTTGACGCGGCCGCCGAGGCGATCGTCCAGCTGGCGTCCTCGACCTCGGCGGCCGGTGAGAACCGGAGTTTGTTCCGGGAGATCGAGGCGGCCGCGGCGGCTTTGAAGGGGAAGGGCCTCGAGGAGGCACGCGAGGAGTTCTTCAACCTGTCCCGCCCGCTCATGGTGTACCTGCACAACCACTATTCGGGCGACGGAAATTATTACCGCTATTTCTGCAGCATGGTGCAGAAGGGCTGGGTCCAAGAAGATCGGGACGTGCGGAACCCCTATCACGGGAGTTCCATGCTAAAATGCGGAGAATTGGTCGGGCAGCCCGGGCACGGCGACCACTCGCACTGAAGACCCGCTGGGCGCGCGGACCATTGAGAGCATTCGGACAGGTGTTGCCGATTTCCGGTGCCGACCCAGGTGGCGGGCCCGGCGGCACCGAGCGCCTCCGAACCCCCGTCGGCCCATTCCCGTGTCTTTCCGTCGTCGTCTCGCCTCCCCGGGGGGGCAACGGCGACGCAACCTATCGATGAGCGTCCAACATGAAGCCTAAACTGCTGCTACCGGTCCTGGGAGGCCTGCTTCTTCTGGGGATCCTGGGTGTCGTATACCGGGAGGAGATCTCCCAATCCTTTCACTCCCTTCTGGGCCATCACGTGGAGCATGGCGATCACTCCGACGGCTCGGTCGAGTACTGGACCTGTCCCATGCACCCGTCGGTCAGGTCGGACGAGGCCGGCTCGTGTCCCATGTGTGGGATGGACCTGACGCCCGTACACCGGGACGAGCCCGCCGGCGATCACGCGGAGCACGAAGGGGCGGTCGAGTACTGGACTTGCCCGATGCACCCGTCGGTCAGGTCGGACGAACCGGGCAGCTGTCCTCTTTGCGGGATGGATTTGACGCCCGTCCAGCGGGACGCCCCCGTCGACCACACGGATCACGAGGGCGAGGTGGAGTACTGGACCTGTCCCATGCACCCGTCGGTCAGGTCGGACGAGGCCGGCAGTTGCCCGATTTGCGGGATGGACTTGACCCCCGTCCACCGCGAGACGGCGGCGCCGACACCCGGCCGAACGGATTTCGTCGTGGACACCTACCGCCGCCAGTTGATCAACGTTCAGAGCACCCCGGTGGAAGAGCGCCTGATGGAGAAGGAGATCCGCACCGTGGGCATCCTGGAGTTGGACGAGACGCGGATCACCGACGTCTATCCCCGGGTCAGCGGCTGGATTCAGGATGTCTACGTGAATTTCGTGCACCAGCCGGTCGAGAAGGGCCAGCCCCTGTTCTCGGTATACAGCCCGGAACTGGTCGCCAGCCAGGAGGAGTATCTTCTCGCCCTCCGCACGGTGGAGGAACTGAGCGGGAGCCCGTTCGAGCACGTCTCCAGGGGTGCCGGATCGCTCCGCGATGCGGCTCGCCGGCGCTTGGAACTGTTCGAGGTGAGCGCCGCCCAGATCCGGGATTTGGAGAAGAACGGCAAGGCGGACGCCACCCTGGTCATCCCCTCGCCGGTGACCGGCTATGTCACCGAGCGCAACGCTTTTCCAAACCGCCGTGTGACACCCGAAAGCAAGATCTACACGATCGTCGACTACAGCCACATCTGGGCATGGGTCCGGATCTACGAGCACGAGATCGGCCAGATCCGGGAGGGACAGCCGGTCGTGGTTCGAACCGCCGCCTACCCGGGAGAGGATTTCCGGGGTCGGGTGACCTTTATCGCACCCGATCTGGACGGCGGCACCCGAACCCTGAGGGCCCGGCTGGAATTCCCGAATCCCAATTTCCGCCTCAAACCGGAGATGTACGTCGACGTCGAGTTGAAGATCGGATTGGGACGTTTTCTAGCGGTTCCCGACAGCGCCGTCCTGCGCGGCGGCGGACAACGCGACCAGGTCTTCGTGGACCGGGGGGAGGGGCGAATGGAACTGCGTCCCGTGTCGGTCGGGGAGAAAGCGGGGGGATACTACCGAGTACTGAGCGGACTCCAGGCGGGCGAACGAGTCGTGACCCAAGCCAATTTCCTCATCGACTCCGAGAGCAAGATCCGCGGCATCGGAGCCGACTGGGACACCCCGCAGCCGACGCACGTGCACTGACGGGCCCGCCATGATCGAAAGAATCATCGAGTTCAGCGCGCGCAACCGCTTCTTCGTCTTCCTGTTCCTCACCTTCGCCCTGGCGTGGGGCATCTGGGCGCTTGTCGGCATCCCCCTGGACGCCATCCCGGACCTTTCGGACGTCCAGGTGATCGTCTACACCGAGTGGCCCGGCCGGAGCCCCGATCTCGTGGAGGATCAGATCACCTATCCGATCGTGAGCGCCATGCTGGCGGCCCCCCGGGTGGAGGTGGTCCGGGGCATCTCCGACTTCGGCTTCTCCTACGTCTACATCATCTTCGACGAAGGCACCGACCTGTACTGGGCCCGAAGCCGTGTGCTGGAGTACCTGCAAGCCATCGCCGGCGCCCTGCCCGACGGCGCGACACCCAAGCTGGCGCCCGACGCCACCGCCGTCGGCTGGGTTTTCCAATACGCGCTGGTGGATGAAACCGGTCAGTACAATCTGGCCCAGCTTCGCTCCTTCCAGGACTGGTACCTGCGCTACTGGCTCGAGTCCGTACCCGGCGTCGCGGAGGTCGCGGCCATCGGGGGATTCGTCAAGCAGTATCAGGTCGTGCTCGACCCGAACAAGCTCCTCGCCTACAACATTCCCCTCAGCCACGTCGTCCGGGCCATTCAGCGCAGCAACCGGGAGGTGGGCGGCCGGATCCTGGAGGTGGCCGCCAGAGAGTACATGGTTCGCGGGCGCGGTTACATCCAGTCGCTCGAGGACGTCGAGGCGATTCCGGTGGCCACCGACGGCAGAGGCACACCCGTCCACGTGCGCGACCTGGGACACGTGCAGTTCGGACCCGACATGCGCCGGGGGCTCGCCGAACTGGACGGCAAAGGAGAGGTGGTAGGCGGCATCGTTATCATGCGCTACGGCGAGAACGCACTTGACGTTATCAACAACGTCAAGCGACGCATCGCCGAGGTCGAGGACTCCCTCCCCCCGGGAGTGAAACTGGTCGTGACCTACGACCGCTCGGAGCTCATCCTCCGCGCCATCGACACGCTGGTCGAAATCCTGACCAAGGAGATGCTGATCGTCAGCGTCATCATCATCGTGTTCCTTCTGCACTTCCGGACGGCGCTGATCGTGATCCTGACCCTGCCCATCGCCGTGCTGCTCTCCTTCATCCCGATGTACTACATGGGTCTGACAGCCAACATCATGTCGATCGGAGGTATCGCCATCGCGATCGGGACGATGGTGGACGCCGCCATTGTCCTGGTGGAGCAGGCCCACAAGAACCTGGATCAGTGGGAGAAAGACGGACGACCGGGGGATCGCTTCGACGTCATCGTCACCTCCTTCAAGGAGGTCGGCACCACGATCTTCTTCACCCTGCTGGTGATCACGGTTTCCTTTCTTCCGGTCTTCACCCTGATCGCCCAGGAGGGACGGATGTTTCGTCCCCTGGCGTACACCAAGACCTTCTCCATGCTCTTCGGCGCCATTTTGGCCGTCACTCTGGTTCCGGCCCTGGGCTACTCCCTGATTCGAGGGCGGATTCGGTCCGAGGACCGCCACCCCATCAGCCGCTTTCTCCAGGCGCTTTACCAGCCGTTGCTCAATCTCGCCGTCCGATTTCCCAAGCTGTGTATCGCCGGGGCCGTCCTGATCACGGCGGCCAGCGTCCCCCTCTACCGGCAGCTGGGCTCCGAGTTCATGCCGCCGCTGAACGAGGGCTCCATTCTCTATATGCCCACGGCGGTGCCGGGAATGCCGGTGGGAGAGGCCGCCCGCATCCTTCAGATCCAGGACCGCATCCTGATGGAGTTCCCCGAGGTGGTGCGCGTCTTCGGCAAGGTCGGACGGGCCGACACCGCCACCGACCCCGCCCCGCTGAGCATGGTGGAGACCACGATCCTGCTCAAACCGCTGGACGAGTGGGAGCTCGTCCGCGAAGAACGGTGGTACTCGGGCCGGGCTCCCGGCTTCCTGAGGCCGGTCCTGAACCGGCTCTGGCCCGAGGAGCGTCCGAAGACCTGGGAGGAGCTGGTCTCCGAAATGGATCAGAGGCTCCGTTTCCCGGGCATGCCCAACGTCTGGTGGATGCCCGTCCAAACCCGCACCGAGATGCTCACCACGGGCATTCGGAGCAACCTCGGGATCAAGGTGTTCGGGCCCGACCTGGCGACGATCGGAGAGATCGGGAACCGGATCGAGCAGGTGCTTCAGGATCTGCCGGGGACCCGCAGCGTTTTTGCCGACCGCGTCCTGGGCGGGTCCTACCTCGACTTCGAGGTCAGGCGCCACGAGGCCGCCCGTTACGGCTTGACTGTGGACGACGTCAACGAGATCATCGAAACCGCCATCGGCGGCAGGAACATCGGTCAGACCGTGGAAGGTCGCGAACGTTATCCGATCAACGTCCGCTATCCGAGGGAGCTTCGGGACGACATCGAGGTGCTGACTCGCGTTCTGGTCCCCACTCCGACGGGAGCGCAGGTTCCGATCGCGCTGCTGGCGGACATCCGCTACACCGACGGTCCCCCCATGATCCGGAACGAGGACGGCCAATTGGTGGGCTTCGTCTTTGTGGACGTCACCGACGGCGACTATGGCGGCTACGTGCGCCGGGCCCAGGAGGTTGTTCGCGCGGAGGTCGAGGTGCCCCCGGGCTACCGCCTCGATTGGGCCGGGCAGTACCGCTACATGGAGCGGATGAACGAGCGGCTCCTGTACATCATTCCGATGACCCTGTTCATCGTCTTCATTCTCCTTTACCTCAATTTCGGTTCTTGGCAGGAGTGCGCGATCGTCTTCCTGGGCGTGCCCTTCTCGGTGGTCGGGGCCGTCTGGCTCCTCTGGGTCCTGGACTACAACATGAGCGTGGCGGTGTGGGTCGGGCTGATCGCCCTGGCCGGGCTTTCCGCCGAGGCCGGCGCGGTCATGCTGATCTACCTGCGCCTGGCGGTGGAGAAGCGGGAGAAACAGGGACGGCTGAGAACCATGGGGGACCTGCGGGAGGCCATCCAGGACGGCGCGGTGCAGCGTCTGCGCCCCAAGTTCATGACCGTGGTGACGGACATCCTGGCGCTGCTTCCCATCATGTGGGCCCCCACGACCGCCATCGGAGCCGACGTCATGAAGCGGATGGCGGCTCCCCTGGTGGGCGGAGTGGTGAGCTCCTTCTTCCTGGTCCTGCTGATCTACCCGGCCATCTATGTCCTGTGGAAGAAGCGGGCTTTGGACGTGGTTTCCGAGAGTGAAGGGGCCGCGGGGGAGTGAGTGTCCATGAGCGGGGCGCACCCGGAGGGACGAAAATCGCGGCGGTTT
>CAYRCA010000304.1:0-5747 GCA_964422565.1 uncultured Acidobacteriota bacterium
GCGCACCTCGTAGACCGCGTTCCGCTTGCCGGCGGCGGCCGGGATCAGGATCTCGGTGACCAACTCGTTCTCCGCCAGATCGTACTCCCTCTGCCCCTCCGACGTCGGAATCCGGTAGAAATCGGCCACCGCCACCTCCCGGGCGGCCCCCGTTCCCTGGATCCGCAACCTTGCCCCCAAAGCGATCAGAGAGGGGGCGAAGCTCGAGGGATTCACAAAGTAGGCGGGCCCATCGGCACCCAGGATGGCGTGGAAGCGGTTGTCGCCTTCGACCACCAGCGACCGGCCGTCCTTCTGTGCGAGCAACCCGAACCCGCTCCGGTAGTACCAGCAGCGGGGGCGCTGGCAGAGGTCTCCGCCCACGGTACCCACCGACTGGATTTGGGGGCTGCGGATCCCGTCCGCCGCCTGTCGCAGCGAGGGATACTCCTCCCGGATCAGGGGGCTGCTCAGAACCTCCTCCACCGTGGCGAGGGCGCCGATCCGCAGGCCGCCCGAGCCGTCGGCGCCGATCCCGCGCAGATCGGGGATGTTCTTAATGCTGACCAGCCGGGACGGGGACGCGGCGCCGTCCTTCATGAGGCTCAGCAGATCGGTCCCGCCGGCCAGCACGGCCGCGCCGCCGCTCAGCAGTTGAACGGCGCTCTCCACTGTGCTGGGACTGGCATATTCGAATCTGTTCATCAGGCTGCTCCTCCCTTCTCCAGTGCCGCGAGAACGCGATCCGGCGTCAGGGGCAGGTATGGCACCCTCACCCCGATGGCGTTGGCCACCGCATTCGAAATGGCCGCCCCCGGGGAGATGACGGGCGGCTCGCCCAAGCCGATGACACCCCGCTCGTCGTAGCCGGGCCCGGTCATCATGTGCACAACCAGGTCGCCGACGTCGCCGATTCCCGGGAGCTTGTAGAACTCCATGTCGCCGTTCAGAAGCCGCCCCGTCACCGGGTCGGAGACGCGCTCCTCGAACAGGGCGTAGGCGACCCCCATGATCATGGCGCCCAGCGTCTGGCTTCGGGCCGTCTCCATGTTGACGATGAGCCCGCAGTCCTGCACGGCCACCAGTTTGTTCATGCGCACGATGCCGGTCTCGACGTCCACGGTCACGTCGGCCATCTGGATACCGCCGACCCCGCTGTCGGTCAACGCCCCCGGGCCGGGGTTTCGGCCGATGACGGTCAACGGGCTGACGCCCAGCAGGGAGGTCGCCTGCCGCCAGGTCAGGAACCGGCGGCGGTCGTGTCTTACCTCGAGCCGGCCGTTGACCGCCCGCAGTTCGTCGAGGGTCACACCCAGTTCCGGGGCCACCTTCTCCAGCAACTCGTTCAGTGCGGTCTGCGCGGCGCGGCGGGCGGCGGCGCTTATACCCCCGATGGTGGTGCTGCCGCCCGAGGCTCCGGACGCGGGGAAGCGGCTATCCCCGATGCGGACGGTGATCTGGTTCGGTTCGAGGCCGAAGGCGTCGGCGACAACCACGGCAAGCGCCGTCCGAGTGCCGACTCCCAGATCCTGGCTGCCCATCTTGATTTCCACCGAGCCGTCGGGATGAACGACCAGTTCGCAGTTGCTCTGGTGGCCGGCGCCCCCCCAAGTGTGGATTCCCAGCCCGAGGCCCCGCTTCAGCGGTCCGTCGCCGTTCCTGCCCCGGGGCCTCCAGTTGGTCTTCCAGTTGATCAGATCGGCCCCGATCTTGAACTCGTCGACATAGGTTTGCGCCCTCGGCCCGGTCATCTCGATGTTCTTCAGGAAGAAATCGAGGGGGTCCATTTCCAGCGCCGCCGCCATGTCCTCCAGGGCCGCCATGGTGATGAAACAGGCCTGGGGATGGTTGGGGGCGCGCCAAGCCCGGGAGGGTCCGATGTTGGCGGGAACCGACGTGTGCTGGTGCCGCCGGTTGGGCACCGCCATCACGTAGGGAACGGGCGTGCTGCCCGTGCCGCCGGGGCCTCCGGTCCCCCAGGTCTCCGACGCCCAGGCGGTGATCTCGCCGGTGGACTTGGCTCCCACCCGCACCTTGGCGTAGGAACTTGGCCGTCCGCCGGCAATCTGCATTTCGGCGTCCCGCTCCAGCATCAACTTGACGGGCCGCCCGGTCTCGCGCGCCAGTCGGGCGCACTCGATCCCCCAGCGGTCGGGGCCGAACTTGCTGCCGAAACCACCGCCCATGTGGCGGCAAATGGTCCGCACGTTCGCCGCCGGGATCTCCAGCGCGTCGGCGAACTGGCCCGCCATGCCGCTCACGTTCTGGGTCGAGACATACACCGTCAGGTGTTCGTCGTCGTCCCATACCGCGACCGTCCCATGCGGCTCCAGGCAGCAGTGGGCGATCGGGAGCGTCCCGTAGAAGCCTTCCGAAACCTTGTCCGCCTCGGCGAATCCCCCGTCGGGATCGCCGGTGGTCTGTTCCGGTCCCGGACTTGTCTCGGGAGCGTCTTCGATCTTCTCGTCGTCGACGAAGTGACTCAGCACCTCGTATTCGACTCTGACAGCATGCACCGCGTCCCGGGCGATGTCCTCCGTCTCCGCCGCCACCACCGCGATTTCGTCGTCGGCCCACTGAATCTCCGACCCGGGCCCCTGGACGACCCGCACCGCCTTGACGCCCTCCATCCCCTCGGCAGCCGAAGTGTCGACGGAAACCACCCGGGCATGGGCGTGGGGGCAGGTCAACATCTTCGCATGGAGCATTCCGAAGAGTTTGACGTCAGCAGTATACTCGGCAACGCCAGCCACCTTCTCGGGGCCGTCGATCCGAGCCACGGACCGGCCGAGCCGCCACCGCTCATTCGCTTCCGGCCACTTGAATTCAGGCATCGAATCCTCCCTTCCCGGCCGTCTGAAGGACGGCGGCCTGGATACCGGCGTAGGTCCCGCACCGACACAGGTTGCCGCCCAAACCCTTCCTGATCTCCTCGACGCTGGGATTGGGATGCTTGTCGAGGAAGGCCTTGGCGGCGACAACGAAGCCGGGCGTGCAGAAGCCGCACTGCTGGGCGTCGTTCTCGACGAAAGCCTGCTGTAACGGGTGAAGCTTGTCGGGCGCGCCCAGCCCCTCGACGGTCATGATCGGCTTTGCCTGAGCTTCGATCGCCAGAGTCGAGCAGGCGTAGACCGGCTTCCCGTCGAGAAGCACCGTGCAGGAGCCGCAGGTCGCGCGATCGCAGACCCCCTTGCCGCCCGTTACCTTGAGTCGATCCCGAAGAGCGTCCAGGAGGGTGACTCTGGGCTCCACCTCCAGGTGATGCGCCTTTCCATTGACACTCAGTCTGATCGGTACCTTATCCGGACCCAGGATCTGCGTACCGGCCTCACTGCGTGCCAGCACCCCCTCGTGGAGCAAGGCGGTGGACGCTGCTCCGACGCCGCCGCTGCGGAAGAAGTCGCGGCGGGAAATGCCGGAGACCGATGGCTCAGGCCTCTTTTCCTTTGGCATTCGTCTCCTCCTGTTGTTGCTCTAAAGTGATTTCAGCTCGACGAGATATCATGATAGTCAGGCCCGCTCGAACACACAAGTCCTCGCGGCGAAAAGCCGGGGCGAAAGAACGTGTGCTCGATCCTCCCTGAAGTCGGCTCTTCCCGGCGCGTGGGGAGATGCGGATACTCTGGGAGTGGAGCGGGCGGTCACCGACCCGGTCAAGCGGCGGGAAGGCATTTTGCGGGCGGCGAGTCTAGGAAATGTTTGATTTGGCGGTGGCATTCCTGTCCGGAGTGGGGTGCGGCCAATCCATTCACCGTTGATTTGCGGTACCCCCGTTACGGCCAAGGTTAGCAATTAGCAACGGCGGCCCTTCGCCCGGCCAGTGTGGGATCGCCGCGACGACAACACCCCAGGGTCTTACCGCATCCCAGCGTCGGCGAGAAGGGGGTCATCCGAGTACATACCGCCGACCGCCCCCGGAGACCTCCTTCCATCCCATTCCACCCGATCCTCTCCATTCTCGACGGAAATCGGGTTTGATTTTTGCGGCGGCGGCCTTACCATGAACCCAACCGCTTCAAAGGAGGTGTCATCATGGCTCGATCTTTGCGGCTCTTCGCGGCCGCCTGGCTCGCCGCGGTTGCGGTGTGTGTTCAGCTACCCGCCCAGGAACTCTGGGAAAACCCCGTCAAAAAGCTCCTGCGCGAGGGACAGCCGGTGGTGGGGGCCACCATCACCGTCCCCAGCGTGGAGACGACGGCTCAACTGGCCAACATGGGATTCGATTTCCTTTGGATCGAGATGGAGCATAGCGCCATCACCCTGGAGACGGCGCGGAACATGATCCTGGCGACCCGCGGTCTCAAGGCGCTTCCCCTCATCCGCGTTCCCGTCAACGAGTTGTGGACCGCCAAACGGGCCCTGGATGTGGGCGCCATGGGGATCATCTTCCCCTTCACCTCCAACGCGGAGCTGGCCCGGCAGGCGGTGGCCGCATGCAAGTACGCTCCGGCCGGCCGGCGGGGCTCGGGACCCGGCTTGGCCGCCTTTCGCTGGCCCGCGCCCGGCGAGGGATACCACCGCTTCGCCGACCGCAACGTCCTGGTGGTGGTCATCATCGAGGACGCCGAGGGGGTCGAGAACGCCGAGGAGATCGCGGCCGTCCCCGGAATCGACGTCATCTACATCGGACCCAGCGACCTGTCCTACTCCCTGGGACACGGGGGGCAGCACGAACATCCGGTGGTGGTCGAGGCCATCGAACGGATCGCGGCGGCGGCGAAGCGACACGGGGTGCCGCTGGGCAGACCGGGGGGCAGTCCGGAGGAAATCCAGCGGTTCGTCGAACAAGGATTCACCTTCTTCCAGAGTCCCAGCGACGCCGGCCTGCTGGGCCGGGCGTCCCGGCAGTATCTGGACCCGCTGGGCAAGAGGGGTTTCGACCCCGGCGAGCGGCCGCTCTATTAGGCTGGAATCGTGGCCCCCGCCCGGCGCCGCGATTTTGAAGCGAAAGGAGAAACCATGAAAGAGACCTCCTTGACTCGAAGGACCTTCATGAAGGGGGCCGGAACGGCTTCGGCCGCGGCCGCGGCGGGATCGCGCCAACCGGTCGTGGCGTCCGTTTTTCCCGTCGAAAGACTTCGTCCCGATGCGGAACCGATCCGCGTCGCCACCCGCTATCGCTTCTCCCCCGACGAGATCCGGACGATCGGGGCGGCGGCGGGGGACACGGCCGTTGAGCTGGTGATCTGCGACGACGCGGAGACCTTTCGGGCCGAACTCGCAACCGCCGAGGTGGTCTACGGCCGGGTGCCCGGCGTGGACCTGGACCGGGCGCCGCGACTGCGATGGGTGCAGCACGGCGCCGCCGGAGTCGATTTCCTCATGAGTGACGAGGCGTTCCGAACCAGCCCCGTCGTCCTGACCAACCAAGCCCGCTCCTACGCCCCCGGCATCACGGAAACCGCCATGGGCCTGCTGCTCTGCCTCACCCGCGGCATCACCAAGTACTACATGCCCATGTTCTACGAGCGCAAACTGCGGACCGTGGGGACGCCCGCCTCGGACCACCATATCGAGCTGGCGGGCAAGACCATGGGGATCGTGGGGATGGGCGGAATCGGCGTTTCCCTCGCCCGCCGGGCGTTCTTCGGATTCGACATGCGGGTCGTGGGCACCGACACCAAGCCCCTGCCGAAGCCCGAGTATGTCGCCGAGCTGCGCGAGGCGGAGTGGTTCCCGGAGATGGTCCCTCAGGTTGACGTGCTGGTCAGCGCGGCGCCTCTGACCCCGGAGACGGTGCGGATGTTCGACGAATCGGTCTTCCGGGC
>CAYRCA010000305.1:0-5745 GCA_964422565.1 uncultured Acidobacteriota bacterium
CTACGTTTTCCCGGATGCCGTGGGCGGTCGGAAACAGGCCCGTCATGAGGCTCGCGTGGGCCGGAAGCGTCAGCGGCGTCTCGGTGTAGGCGTGCTCGAAGCGAACACCCTCCCGGGCCCAGCGGTCGAAATTCGGAGTGCGGTTCGCTTCGTAGCCGTAGCAGCTCAGCCGATCGGCTCGGAGAGTGTCCACGCTGATCAGGATCAGGTTCCGAGCGGGGACTTCGGACCCCGCCAGGACCGACAGGAGCAAGGCCGCCGCCACTGAGACCGCCACTCTCACGCCGACGAGTATACCAAAGGCTCCCTGAAACCGTCCCGGGTGGTCGGGTTAGCGGCTCTTGGGGGAGAGTGTGGCGACTTCAACCACCGACTCGGTCAACACGAGCGGGTTGGGCCCGGGTTTTCGAAGGTGGGAACGGTAGTAAGACGATGGACTGGCGTAGTGACCGGCTGGCCAAGGGAGGGCCGGCGGCGGACGGGGCGTGGCCGCGGCTTTGAGTGCCGGGGAGAGGAGCCGCCGGCGCGACTCCTTCTCCCGCGGGATTCACCCCCGGAAGGGTCTTACCACTGGAAGCGAAAACCCATCTGGATGTTCCGGGGCAGGCCCACCGTCGAGATCACCTGGCCGAAGGTGGCGGCGTTGGTGATCGTCGTCTGTGGATTCTGGTAGTAGTGCCGATTAAAGACGTTCAACACCTCCGTCCGGAACTGCAATCGGGCCGTCTCGCCAACACTCCAGTACTTCATGAATCCGATGTCCTCGCTCGAGGTTCCGAATCCCCGCAACCGATCGTAGCGGCGCGCGCCGTTGCCCAGCATTCCCCAGGCGGGCTGGGCGAAATCCCCGGGGTTGAAGTAATTGTTGCCGGGGTCCGCCGTATTGCCCGGGTTGAAGCCTTTCCCGTCGAAGTTGGTGGCGAAGGTCGCGCCGGGCGTGACGTCCGCGTAGACCGCTCCGTTGGACGGGTCGGTCCAGGCGGGCAGCCAGACGTTCGGATTGATGCCCAGCGGAATGCCGGTGTCGTAGCGAAAGATGGTGGTCAGGCTCCAGCCGCCCAGGACGGCGTCGACGCCGGTCCCGACGCCGGACAGCCAGCGCCGGCCCCTTCCGAAGGGCAGTTCGAACTGGGCCAGGCCCTTGAAGACGTGGGCTCTGTCGTAGGAAACGACGGTGTCGGCGGCTTCCTTGAGGTTGTACATGTCCTGGATGCCGCCGGTGTAGTCCCAGCTCTCGTCGAACATCGTCTCCGTGTTGCCCTTGGTCTTGGAGTAGGCGTAGGAGACGTTCGCCGCCAGTCCCGCCGCAAGACGGCGAGTCAAGTCAATCTGAAGGGAGTTGTAGCTGGAGTCTCCGAGCGGCGAGGAGACGTAGATCTGCGGGCCCCAGGGACACCACCCCCATCCGCAGTGCGCCACCTGGGGGAGGGGAAGGACCGCCATGCCGGCATAACCCGAAAATCCCGGGAAGGGGTAGGGAACTCCCGCGGCCGCGGCGCTTCCCTCGTCCCACACCCAGTCGCCGGGATTGGGGATCGCCTCATAGACATCCCGCCGGGCCTGGTTTCTTCGCAGGACCCCGCTGTGCAGCCGGTTGCCGTTGTTGCCGATGTAGGCGACTTCCACCATCGTATCGGGAGTGAATTCGTACTGGACGCTGGCGTTCCACTGGTGAGTGTAACCGAGCTTCAGCGTATTCTCGTCGAACGACACCATCCCCCAGGTCAGGAAGTTCGGGTCCCTGTTTCCGGGATGAAAATTGCCGGGGTATCCGCCGTTGTCCCAATTGAAAACGGGGACGGTTCCCCCGCTTATTTGGGTGATTTGGTCGGTACCGGCGATGTCCGGAGCGGCGAAGGTCCCGTAAGGAATGCCGCCCCATTGCTGGGTGCCCAGGGGGCTGTAGAAGATCCCGTATCCGCTCCGCACCACCATGTTCTCGGACATCCGGTACGCAAGTCCGAGTCGCGGACTGAAGGCCTTCCAATCCCTGTCCCCCTCGAACGTGGTGTTGGGGCCGCTGGCATAGACCAGGGCGCCGGGGACGCCGGGATCGATCGGCCAGAGGCCGTTGGGATTGGTGTTGAGGGCGTCGGCGGTGAAGTTGGCCCAGTTGCCGTTCACTTCGGTCATGGGTTGAGCCTGTTCCCAGCGAAGCCCGAGGTTCAGCGTGAGTTTGGGGTTCAATTTGAAGTCGTCGTTCATGTAGAAGGAGACGTAGCCTCTTCGTCCGTAGAGCGAAATGGGAACACCCCGGCTCGCGCTGTTCACCTCGCCCAGGAGGAAACTGGCGAATCCGAAACCGACGCGGTTCTGGAACCCCGCCTGTGGCAATCCCGTCGTGAGGTGGGCGTAGTTGAACTGCATCATGTCGTTGTCGTCCGGGGCATTATGCTGCTGCCACCAGACTTCGCCGCCGAACTTGAAGTTGTGGCGACCTTTGATCCAGTCCAGGTGGTCGCTGAGGATGTAGGTGTTGGTCGCGTAGAAGCTGTTGGCGTTGTAGCCGATCTGGGTGGTTCCGATCCCATTGACCGAGCTGCCGAAGGAGACTTGCGGGAAGTTGCCGTATTTCGTCTGCCCCAACCCCAGGTCCGATGCCCAGTTCCCGCCGGCGATATGCGCCGTGGCGACGCTGGGATTTCGGTAGCGGTTGTAGGCCGCCGAAAACGTGTTGATGAGGTTCGGTCGGAAGGTGTAGTTGTCGGTGATCACGACACGGCGGCTCGTCACCTCCTGCTTGCGGGCCCTGGAGAGCGGCCCTCCCCAGCCGTCGGGATCTTCGGGGTTCCAGAGACCCCCCTGATCCACCAGGATGCGCGGTCTTTGGGTCCAGATAACGGAACCGCTCAACTTGTGGCTGTCGCTCAGCGCATGATCCGCCTTCGCCGTCAACTGCGTCTGGTGGAACCAGGGCGTGTTCGTCTCGGTGAGAGCCGAATTGTTGGTCAGGCGGCCGGACACCATGGGCTTGTACTGCTGGCGGAGAATATCGGTGATCGTCGAGGAAATCGGGCTGATCCGATCCGAGGGAATAATGTTCCCGGGGAAGGGGTCGGCCATCCAACTCGATCCGACCTGGCGGAGAGTCAATGGATCGAAGATTTGACCGGAAAGGACGTCGTTGCCCAAGGGGTCCTGGCCCACGACCTGGGTTCCCAGGAGGGCGCTGAAATCACCGTCCAGGAACGCGGGAATCGGCACCGTCTGGTTCATGGGCCCGAGCTGGTAACTCTCTCTCTCGTAGTGCTCCAATGCGGCGAAGATGAAGGTTCGGTCTCTCCCGTTGTAGAGCCCCGGGATGACGAGAGGTCCCCCGGCGCTTCCGCCCAGCAGGTTCTGCCGATCCCTCGCCCGCTCGTAGCGAGGATTGGTCGGATCTTGAGAAAGATTCCAGTTGTTCATCCAGGTATTGGCGTTGAGGGATTCGTTTCGGAAATAGTAGAAGGCGCTGCCGGAAAACTTGTTGCTGCCCGATTTCAGCGCGAAGTTGAACACGCCGCCGCTGGTGCGCCCATACTCGGCGGACATTCCGCTGGTCTGGACCTTGAACTCCTGGACGGCCTCCATCGTCGGGCTGGATTCCCCGATGTGTCCCTGGATGTGAGCGGTCGCCGAGACCCCGTCGATCAGAACCTCCTTGCTGAAGGCCTGACCCCCGACCAGGAAGGAAGTCCAGTTGTCTCCCTCCACTCCCGGCGTTACGGCGTAGGCGAAGTTCTCCACCGCCCGCCCTCCGGCGAAGGAGAGCGGCAGATCGGTGATCACTTCGCTTTGCATGGTGGTCGACACCAGCGGGCTGTCCGATGCGATCAGCGCCGAGGTGGCGGAAATGGTGATCGTTTCGGTCAGTTCGCCCACCTCGAGGGTCACGTCGAGCCTCGCCCTCTGGCCCGTGGTGACGGTGAAGTCGGTTCTCTCCGAGGTCTTGAAGCCGGGGAGGGCGAAGGCGACCTGGTAGGTGCCGATCGGCAGGTTGATCAACGAGTAGTTGCCGACGTCGTTCGTAAGTCCCCGAGTTACAACCCCGGTCTGCACGTTGGTGGCGACGATCTCGACTCCGGGGAGCAGGGCTCCCGTGGAGTCCACGACCGTCCCCTGAATGACGGCGCGGTCCGCCTGTCCCAACACGGGCCCGGAGGCCAAAGCGAGGACAAGCAGGAGCGGCCAAACCCACATTTCAGGTTTTCTCATTGTGCGGTCCCTCCTGTGAACAACAGATGTCTTTCCGACGGCAGTCGCACCCGATGGTGCTTCCGCCAAAAAGACCGGGTGGCTTTCAAGTACTCGGACTGAGCCGTCCGCCGGTCTCCGGTGAGCAGGGCATCGAGGATCTGCTTGTGCTGCCGGTAGGCGTCGTCGAAGGTGTGTCGATCCTGCTGAAAAAGCACGAATGCGAAAAGCGAGGAGACCAGTCGGTGCAGCGCCGAACCGAGATGCTCGTTATCGCTCAATTCCCAGATGACGGCGTGGAATTCGAGGTCCCGGCGGTGGAACTCGAGTCGATCGCCGGCCTCCACGCTGATCCGGATCTTCTCCAGAATCTCTCGCAGCCGGTCCGCCGCCTCGGGATGCAGTCGCTCGGCGGCCCTGCCGACGGCCAGAACTTCAAGCACGACCCGGACTTCGGAAATCTTCTGGATGTCGTCGTCAGTCAGCTGGGTGACGTAGGTTCCCTTGTTCGGGATCTTGCGGACAAAGCCCTCGTACTCGAGCTCCTTGAGGCCTTCCCGAACGGTTTGCTGCGAGATTCCGAGGGTCTTGGCGAGTTGCTGCTCCCGAATGCGGTCGCCCGCCCTGAGGTGTCCGGAGATGACGGCCTCCCGGAGGTTCTGGCCTGCAAGATGGGCCAAGGAGCGGAACCTCACGCGCTCCAGCGCGGGCGGGTCGGTTGCCATCGGGACCTTCTCTCCGTTTCTTCGCAAACGATCATCGATAATCAACACACGCAATCATCGATAATCGACACTTGCCACATGTTAGTCCAGTTTTTTGGGATGTCAAGCGTTAATTTTCAGGTGAATCCGCCCTGGCTTTCTGGTTCGGCAGACGGTGGCCGGGCCGGCGGGCCCGTGATATACTGCCCCCGACTCCGGGGCACCGGGATGGCTCGAAAAGGATTGGTTTCACTTCTTTCTGCTCTTTTTCTCCTGTCGCTGTTCGGCCCAGCGGCGGCCCAGGACCTGCGACGGGAGGAATCCGAGGACTACTACGCGCGATGGCTTCGGGAGGACGTGGTGTACATCGTCACGGACGACGAGAAGGCCGTCTTCGAGAGTTTGACCACTCCCGAGGAGAAGGAGCGGTTTATCGAACAGTTCTGGCATCGCCGCGACCCCGATCCCCGCACCGCGGAGAACGAATTCAAGGTCGAGCACTATCGCAGGCTCGCCTATGTCAACGAGCGTTTCGCCAGCGGCTTCCCGGGCTGGAGGACCGACCGCGGACGGGTCTACATCATCCACGGGCCTCCGTCGAAAATCGAATCCCGCGCTTCGGGCGGGGCCTATCAGAGGCCGATGAACGAAGGCGGCGGGCTGACCGCGACTTTCCCCTTCGAGATCTGGCACTACCACAGCATCCCCGGCGTCGGAGACGATATCCAGCTTGAGTTCGTGGACCGGAGCCTCAGCGGGGAGTATCGGCTGGCGCTTCGGCCCGAGGAGAAGGACGCTCTTCTTCACGTGCCTGGCCAGGGGATGACGGCGGCCGCGGGCATGTCTCCGCGCAGGATGTCGTCGTCGA
>CAYRCA010000306.1:0-5744 GCA_964422565.1 uncultured Acidobacteriota bacterium
TCTGAAGCCGGCTCCAAGTTGGCGGGGCGCGCAAGGAGCCCCCTCGGTCCATGAACGACCCATGCGGGCGGTGCCCGGGCGGCGCCCGTCGTTCGGATGCATGAGGCTATGAGCACGCAGCACCCCATCGAGCGGATTCTGCGCCGCATCGACGGCCGCGGATACAAGGCCTACCAGGATTTGAGGGGCGCTTATCCCCTCGATCCCTTTTCCCTCTCCGTGGACCACGTCCAGGGAGACCCTTTCGCGGCGCCGTCCCGGTTCAGCCTCCTGGTGGCCCATTCGGTGGCTGGATTTCCCTCGTGGATGACGGCGGACCGTCTGCGGCGGATCGCCCTCGGTGACTTTCTGGCTCGCGCCTTTCGTCGGTCGGTGACGGAGGTCGCTCGGAGCGCGCGCGGCAGCGGCCGGAGCGGAGTCATCGCCATCGACGCCGGAGGCCAGGAGGTTCTCGAGCGGAACAGCGTCGTCTTTCCGCCGGAGGGGATTGAAATTCGATTCACCGTAGGGCTTCCCGCGGCGGGGCGCCGGATCCTGGGACGCGAGGCCCACGAGTTGATATTGGGAGAGCTCCCGCGGATTGCCCGGGAGTCCCTTCTGTTTTCGAGCCTGGAGGCGGCTCGCTTGGAGGAGCACATTCGAACCGTGGAGGACCAGGAGGCTCTGCGGGGGCGGCTGTCCGAGACGGGTCTGGTGGCTTTTGTGGGGAACGGCGCCGTCCTCCCCCGCCGAAGTGGGGTCGACGACCGTCCGCTGGCCGTGGCGGCGGTGCCCTTTCTCTCCCCTCCCGAGCTGGAGGTCGAGTTGACGCGACCCAACGCCGGGCCCATCCGCGGGATGGGAGTGCCGGCCGGCGTGCATCTCATCGTCGGAGGTGGCTATCACGGGAAGTCGACGCTGCTTCGAGCCCTCGAAAGGTCGGTCTACAATCACGTTCCGGGCGACGGGCGGGAGTGGGTCGTTACCGTCTCCGACGCGGTCAAGATTCGCGCCGAGGACGGACGCTACGTCGAGAGGGTGGACATCTCCCCCTTTATCGATCGGTTGCCCGGAGGATCGAGCGCCGCCGCCTTCAGTACCGAGAATGCCTCCGGCTCCACGTCTCAGGCCGCCAACATCGTGGAAGCCCTGGAGGTCGGTACCCGACTGCTGCTTGTCGACGAAGACACCTCCGCGACAAACTTCATCATCCGCGATGCCCGCATGCAGGCTCTGGTGGCCAAGGCAAAGGAGCCGATCACACCCTTCATCGACCGCGTGAGGGAATTGTACGAACGGTTGGGGGTGTCGACCGTTATCGTCATGGGAGGGTCGGGGGACTATTTCGATGTGGCGGACGAGGTGGTGATGATGGACACCTACCGGCCGCTCAGGGTTACCGCCGCCGCCGGAGAAGTCGCGAACGCATATCCCACCCGCCGGCGACCCGAGGCGGAACGCCCGCTGGAGGCGCCACGACCCCGGGTCCCTCGGGCCGAGTCCCTGGACATGCGGCGGGGGCGGCGCGAGGTGAAGGTCGACGCCAAAGGTCTCCACGCCATTCTCTTCGGAACAACCACCATCGACCTCGCGGCGTTGGAACAATTGGTGGATGCCGCCCAGGCCCGCTGCATCGCACAGGCCCTGATCCATGTGGCCCGGCGTTGCGCGCCGCGGGGCCTGTCGATCGGTCAGGGACTGCGGGTTCTCGACGGGGAACTGGACCGGGCGGGCCTGGATCGCCTCAATCCCTTCAAGGCGGGAAACCTCGCCCGCGCCAGAGTTCAGGAGATCGCCTTTGCCCTGAACCGGATGCGAACCCTGAAAATCAAACACCGATGATCCGGGGCCCAACCCGGAAGCAGGAAAAGACACCCCGCCCCATCGGGCGAACCGGAACACTATTCGTCGAGGGTTGGCATGGCCGCGGCCAAGAGGGCACAAGAGAGGGGTTACCTGTATTAGAATCTTTGAAGAAAGTGGACCCTTTGGCCGACTGGGAGTTTCCGACCCATGCCTTTGAATCAGTCCCGCGTCTCTCGATCCATGCCGGCTTGGATCTGTGTCCTGTTTCTGACTGAGGCCTCCGTTTCACCGGCGGTCGCGCCGGACGAAGTTCCCAGGATTCGATTCGTGGATGTGGCCCCCCGATCGGACATTACCTACGTGTCCAACAACGACTACACGGGACGCAAGTACTTTCCTCAGCCCATGTGCGGGGGAGTGGCTATCTTCGACTACGATAACGACGGCTTGCAGGACATCTTCTTCACCAACGGCGCCAAGTTGCCGGAATTGAAGAAGACGGGCCCCTCCTTCTACAACCGCCTCTACCGAAATCGGGGCGACACCCGATTTGAAGACGTCACCCGGCGGGCGGGCCTCGAGGGCGCCCATCTGGATTTCTCCTTCGGTGTGGCGGCCGGCGACTTCGACAATGACGGCTATACCGACCTGTTCATCGCCCAGGCGGGTCCCAACGCCCTGTACCGCAACAACCGCAACGGGACCTTTACCGATGTGACGGCGGGCTCGGGCCTGGACACGAAGCCCCAAGATCTGCTCAGCGTTCAGGGCGCCTGGTTCGACTACAACCGGGACGGGCTGCTCGACTTGGTGGTCTCCCAGTACACCTACTGGAATCCCCACACCGACCAGCCCTGTTTCATGGCCGACGGAACCGAGTTCTACTGCAATCCCCAGAGTGTCGTCAGTGTTCCCAACACTCTCTACAAGAACCTTGGCGGCGGCAAGTTCAAGGATGTGACCGAGGAGTCGGGTTTCCAGACGGCGCTGGGCAAGGGCATGGGGGTCGGGATCGCCGACTTCGACCGGAGCGGGTATCTGGACGTCTTCGTGGCGAACGACACCGTCCAGAATCTTCTTTACAAGAACCAGGGGGACGGTACGTTCGAGGAGGTTTCACTTTTTTACGGCGTGGCTTATAACGCCGAGGCCGCTCGCGTTTCGGGAATGGGCTGCGACGTCAACGACTTCAACAACGACGGGTGGATCGATATTTTCTACAATAACCTCCAGAACCAGATCCACGCGCTCTTCCTGAATCAGGAGGGGGAGTATTTCGACTACGTCAGCCCGAGAACGAACGTGGCCAATTTGAGCCGTCGATTCTCAGGCTGGAGCACCGGCTTTATCGATTACGACAACGATGGCTGGAAGGACATCTACTCGGCCAACGGAGACGTCGACTACCTCGGACCGAACTCGGCACAACACGACACCATGCTGCGGAATATCAACGGCACGCACTTCGTCGATGCGTCCGGGAGTCTGGGCGAGGACTTTCTATTTGTCGGCTACCAGCGGGGATCGGCTTTCGGGGATCTGAACAACAACGGCTTTGTCGACATTGTGGTTACCTCTCTGAACGAGAAGCCGAGAATCCTCATCAACTCGGCGGACAACGGCAACACCTGGCTGATGCTGGAATTGATCGGCAAGGTCAGCCCCCGGGACGCCATCGGCGCAAGCATCAAGGTGACGACCGCCTCCGGACGGGTCATCTACAACCACGTCTCCACGAGCGTCGGCTTCATGTCGACCTCGGATCGGCGCGTTCACTTCGGTCTGGGGCGGGAATCGAGAATCGATTCCATCGAGATCGTCTGGCCCAGCGGCATCGAACAGTCGCTGAAGAATGTGAAGGCCAACCAGTTTCTAAAGATCGAGGAACCGAAGAGGTAGTTTCATGCGGCCGAAGAAGTCTTTCAACGTGGCGCTGTGCTTGTCGCTCGCGGGGTGTGCGTTTTCGATTGGGGAGCACGCCCGCGCCAACGATCCGGAATTCGAACCGATCGTGTTCGAGCTGAGAAAGTCGACCGGTGTGGATTTCCAGGTCGAGCCGAGCCGGACCGACCGGCGCCATCAGCCGGAAACGATGATTTCCGGCGTGGCCCTGTTCGACTACGACAACGACGGCAATCTGGATCTCTATCTGGTCAGCGGAGCGACCATGCCCGGGCTCGAGAAGACCGACGAGAGTCACTACAATCGCCTTTACCGGGGGCACGGCGACTTCACCTTCACCGACGTGACCGAGAGGGCGGGAGTGAAGGGACGGGGGTACACCGTCGGCGTGACCGCCGCCGATTACGACAACGACGGCTATCAGGACCTGTTTGTCGCCGGATTGAGAGAGAATATTCTCTACCGCAACCGGGGCGACGGACGGTTTGAGGATGTAACCCGGCGGGCGGGCTTGGCCGAGCCCGACCCGGACTACGGGACCCTCTGGGCGGTGGCCGCCGCCTTCTTCGACTACAACAAGGACGGCTGGCTGGATCTCTTCGTGTCCAACTACTGCGTCTGGGACCCGGCGACGGAGCCCGTCTGCGGACCCTCCAACTCGCCGGACTACTGCCATCCCCAGCACTACGACGGCCTGCCCAACTCCCTTTACCGCAACAACGGAGACGGCACGTTCACCGATGTCTCGGTCGAATCGGGAATCCGGAGGCATATCGGCAAGGGGATGGGCCTCGGCGTGGCCGATTTCGACGACGACGGGTGGATCGACATCTATGTCGCCAACGATACGGTTCCCGGCTTTCTTTTTCACAACCAGGGGGACGGGACCTTCCGCGAAATCGGCTTCGAAAGCGGAACGGCCTACACCTACTCCGGACACGCCGTCTCCGGCATGGGAGTCGACGCCCGGGACATCAACAATAACGGCCTGGTGGACATTTTCGTCGTCGCTATGACCAATGAGGCATTCCCCCTCTACATCAATACGGGCGACCTGCTCTTCGACGAGGTGACGGCGCCGTCAAGGTTGGCGATGCTGACGCGGGACAAGACCGGCTGGAGTAGTGGTGTTTTCGATTTCAACAATAACGGATGGAAGGACCTTTTCGTGGCCAGCGGAGACGTCATGGACCCGCGGGGCACCTTCAAGGACCGCGTTCCCCAGCCCAACTCCCTCTTCGTCAACCTCAAGAACGGGCGGTTCGCCGACGCGGCCCCCACCGCCGGCCCCGACTTTCTGAAGAGCGTCGCCGTGCATCGCGGAGCCGCCTTCGGCGACATCGACAACGACGGGCGGATCGACGCTGTGGTCGCCGCCCTGAGCGGGCCGACGGAAATTTGGCGCAATGTCTCCAAGCGCGAGAACAACTGGATACTCATTTCCACCCGCGGCACGCAAAGCAACCGGGACGGCATGGGCGCGAAGATTCGGATCAAGACCGACTCGGGAATGCGGTACAACCACGTCAACACCGCGGTTGGCTATGGATCTTCCTCCGACAGACGGGTTCATTTTGGGCTGGGGGAGGACAAGATCATTCGCGAGATCCGGATCACTTGGCCCAGCCGGATCGTCCAGGTCCTGGAGAATATCTCCGCGAACCAGATCCTGTCGGTTGTGGAACCGTCGGAGTGAATTGGGTTCTCGGGGCTGGGGGCTGGGGGCTGGGGACTGGCTGGGTTGAACCAGTCGGACAAAGTCGGACCAGTCGGACAGGTCGGACAGGTCGGATTGGTCGGAGAGCCCCGGGAACCCGAGATTCGGCACCGCGAGCCGTGGCCGGCGATCGACCGTGCTATCGTAGGGATTGTGCACGAAACCAGCATCGCCGTGAGTATCCTCGAGTCCGCCCACCGAATCACGGGCGAGGGTCGCTTGGAGTGCGTGAAGGTCGCGGTGGGGGAGCTTTCCGCGATTGAACCGCCCCTGTTGGAGTTCGCCTGGAACGCGGTCGCGCCGCCCACCGGCTTGATGGCGATCACGTCAGTGACCAGCG
>CAYRCA010000307.1:0-5734 GCA_964422565.1 uncultured Acidobacteriota bacterium
AGAGCTGATCTCCGACCTCGTGACCGAGCGTATCGTTGATGTGCTTGAAACGATCCAGATCGAGGAAGAGGACGGCCAATTGTGCTCCGGAACGGCGCCCCCGCTGAATGTTCCGATGAAGCACCTTGCTGAACAGGCTGCGATTGGCGAGTCCGGTCAATCCGTCATGCAAAGCCAGATACTCGATTTGTTTGGCGTGCTCCAACTGCGCCGCGAGGGCCGCCTTCCGTCCTTCGGCAAGCCGCCAGGCCATCTGCCCGAACAAAGCCAGGACAAGGATCACAACGGCGCTCGCAACCGTGGCTCTCCAGAGGTAAACTCGGGCATTGCGGCGCGAGGGCGCCAGCTGTTCGTCTTCGGAAAGACCAACCACAACTGTGAGCGGCACATCGTAAAGCTCCCGAGCGGCCACATAGCGCCGTATTCCGTCCCAAGAATTTACAGAGAGCGCGACCCTAATCTCCCCTTCTTCGTCGTGTTGAAGCACGGTTGCGTAGTCGACTGCCTCACCATGCGCCACCAGATCTCCGGTGCGTCGCGCTCGAAAAATTCCGTCGGTTCCCAGAATTCCCAAAACACCGTCTTCACCCAACTTCCCGGCTTCGTAGCTGCTTACGAAGAAGTCTGCTCCCACCCAAACCGTCGCCACACCTGCAAAGGAACCGTCGACGTTCTCCAACCGTCGGCTGAAACGGAGAACCCACTCGCCAGATTCCGAATCCCTTTGGGGAATGCCGACCGAAAGCTCCTCATCCTGGAGGTGGGCCAGGAACTGCTCACGATCGTTGATATCGACTTCCGGTAGCGGTCGAGTACTCAGCATCACGTTGCCCTCACGGTCGGCGATGCTCACCACAAAGAGCAGATCGGGCGGCAGAAGACCCAACTCGCCGAGTCGTTCAAAGTCGCCGTGATAGCCAAAGTGCTCGAAGGCATACTGCAGGATTCCAAGCGTATGCTCGATTCCCTGAACGGCTCGCACCACTTGTGCGTGGTAGGTTTCCAAGAACTCTGCCGTCGAAGCCAAAGCGGTGCGTTCGGCACTTGCACGCTCAAACTTGATCAGGACAGCGGTCGAACCCCACAGTGCGCTCAAACCGATCAAGGCAAGAATCGGGAATAAGATCTGCGGCTCGACCGCCCGTCCCAGTCGCTGACGGATCGGGCTGCTCATGACTTCACTCTACCCTTGGCACTGTAACCCGTCAATCGATGTGAATCCACGGAATACTGACCTGAGTCGCTAAGGGTGCGGGAAAGAGACTATTAGACTATTTATGTGGCGCTCAACCCCGTGCGCGCCGACCTGGTCGATCTGCCCTCTCGGGAAGAGTGGGAAGGGGGATTGACCTGATTGACCGACCTGCGATCGATTGGAGAAGCCGATGTCCCGATGCCCCAGGAGGCAGTCAATCCCGATCTGGCTCGCGAGAGAGTCGAGCCTCCCCTTCAATTTCTGAATCGGGGGGATTCCGCCTGAGATCGTCGGCTGTTTTCGGATTCTCCGGGCTGAACGAATAGCGATCCCGGCCGGCATTCTTGGCCGCGTACAGGGCCCGATCAGCCGCACGGACGACGTCGGCCGTTTCCTCGCCGTGATCGGGAAAGAAGGCAATGCCGATGGACACGGTGATCTTGGGCAGCGCCCGGCCCTCGGCGACGACATTCATTTCTCGAATCATTCTCAGAAAGCGCTCGGCCCAGGCCGCCATCCCCTCTCGCGTGGCGCCTGGAAAGACCACTGCGAATTCTTCGCCGCCAAAGCGGCAGGCCAGATCGACGAGGCGGCAGTGCTCCTCCAGCTTCTGACCGAGCTGGCGCAATACGGCATCCCCGGCCTCGTGGCCGTGGGCATCGTTATAACGCTTGAAGTGATCCACGTCCAGCATGGCCACTGCGATGCCGTTATTGTCACGCTGGGCGCGAGCGAACTCACGTTTGAGCGAGATTTCGAGAAACCGCCGATTGAAGAGTCCGGTCAGCGAATCCTCCATGGCCTCCAGGCGCAACGTCTCGCGCAGTCTGAAGTTAGACAGAGCCAGCCCCAGCTGGTCGGACATTCGCTCCATGAACTGCACGTCTTCTCCACGAGTCGCCGAGGATTCGTCGTTGAATACGACATGCAGCAGGCCGATGGCCCCGCTTGGCACCATCATGGGCAGACAAAACGATTCGGACTCGACGCCCGCATGTCGGACATGTTTGCAGCGCAGCCCGCGCTGCGCAGTGGGACGCCGGTACGGCTGACCGCGTCGCAATGCCCAGCACTCATCGGGAAGGACGCTGTCGGGAACCTTCAGTTCGCCCCAGCGCGCAAGGAGATCCAGGTAATTCCGCGATTCCTTGTACAGGTACAACGCGCCTCCGTCACCGACGTGAACGTGGTTCAGGTGGCCGCCCAGAACCTCGGCTGCTTCTTCCACCGTGTCGACGGTTTGCAACAGGCCGGTCATGTCTCCGAGCAAAGAGAGGCGCCTGTTGTTCCGCTCGAGCGCCTGCGACTGGAGCCTGATCGTTTCCATCGCGCCCATGCGCTCCGTGATGTCCTCAGCGATGCCGGCGAAACGATAGACGTCGCCTCTCTCGTTGCGAATCGGAAAGCCGCGGGCCCTGATCCATCGGATCGTCCCGTTCGGGCGGACGATGCGATATTCGACGTCGAATGGAATGACCGTTCCATGGGGTGCGAAGAGCTGCATCGCGCGCTCCACATCGTCTGCGTGAATCCCGTCCGCAAAGGATTTGGGATTCGCATACAAGCTTTCGCAGCTGCGGCCCCAGATCTCCTCGTACCCGGGACTGACGTAGTACATCCGGGACATTTCCGGGTCGATTAGGAAGAATACCTCGCGTATGTTTTCCGTTACCTGACGAAATCTCAGCTCGCTCTCCCGCAGGTCCTCCGCCACCGGCGATTTTCGCCCGAAACTCGCACTCACGATCGATGACAGTCTTTCTGCGAGAGTCATTCGTCTAATTCGCGTTCATAGCCGTTCATACATGAGGATACCGTGGATCCATTGGATCCCCTGATTCCAATCCGGTTGATCAATCAAGCCGGCTAAATCTGTTCCCATCCGTCAGGCAGCCTCTTGGCGTCAATCGAAGCGAACGCCCCCGGGGCTGCGGCTGAAGGGGTGCCTCCGGAACCAGAAGTCAGTTCTATCTAATTTTAGCACGGCTGAGGAGCGGTCCCCGATGGAGAGTTCGAGGTCCAGAGATTGAAATTCGCAGGGCGGGACGAAAGCGGGACGGATGTACTCCGGGGCGGCGGGCAGGGTTTCCCGGTTCGGATGGCCGGGCCGCCCGGATTGGCTGAGCCGATGCGCCCGCTTCGGGCGGGTCGATTCGCGGCGGGGGTGCCGTCGCGTTGGCGCAGGGGGGGATTTGGCGCTTCGTCGGTGGGGTTTTCGCTCGGAATCGACCGGCGTCGAAGCGCCGTCGGTCGGCTCCGACATCTGGCGCGGTTCCCGTTCCAGTGACGTTTCGAGCTTGCGTCCGGATTGCGTCGCCCGGTTCCCGCGCTGGAGAGGTTTCGCTCGGCTAGGAACCCACCGCTCCCGCGGTGGGCTAGTCAACGTCGCCCGCCTTCATCTGCTGTTACTCATCGTCGAATATATCGAACCGATTCTTAAAGGATCATGGGAGCATAGCCTGACCCTGCGGGTGAGCGAAGGCATGAAATCGGCATCCTGCGGGCGGTTGGATTCAAGCGGAGCCTGGTTTTGCGGGTATTCCTGGGAAAATCGCTGTTGATGGGAATCATCGGCGGGACCATTGGCAGTCTGCTCGGAACCCTGCTCGGTGTGGTGTGGACGAGTATCGAACTGCCGTCCGCGACATCCGCCGCCCTCCCGAGCGTTCCGCTCCTCCTTGCCGGACTGTTGCTGGCGCCCGTGGCGCTCGCCGCCGGCTTGATCCCCCGCCGTAATGGCCGCGAACCAGGAGCCGGCGGTCATGTTGAGCGAGCAATGATCGGTGGTCGGTACGCGTGGGCCGCTCGGTGGCGGATGACAGGACGGAAGGACAAGCGGGGAGCGGGTGTGGCGAAGTCGGTTCTAAATTATGGGGCACCCGACGCGCGAACTTGCGTGCTCACGGATGCCCCTGGCACGCGACCATGGTCTTATTCGCCTCGGGATCTGAAGAAAGAGGGAGCGTTCTCCTGGTCTCCCACGACCTCGGGGATTTCAGAGCACTCGCATCGGAGTAGCCACATTCGGTACGGGAGTTTCTTGGAGAGGTAGCTCGCCATACCGCGCGTGTGAAGCTCCCAAGCGACATGAAAGTCAAGACTTTGAGGAGACGGTGTACGTCCTCTCGGCGCTGGACATCGAATCGATTGAAAGCCCGATCGTGAGAGGACCTCCCTCCTGCTCAAATATGGATCGCGAGAGTTCACCCGGATCGTGGAACCCGGAAGCCCCAATCTGATCAACATCGAGGAGAAGTTCGATCCCTTTCTCACGTTATTGACGGCGGCGAAGTTCGACTATGAACGGAGGGACGGCGGCAGAACGGAGTTGCAGGCAAGCCTGGCGTATCGGAACCCGCGGTATTCGAGCTCTCACCTTGTCGAACGGACTTACAGCGACCCATCGGGAGACGGATTACGAGATCGGCGTCAATCTGCTGCACAGTCGACAGTTGCGTCACGAAGTTATACTGACGCCGGAGACAGTCGATAAAACCGGCGGGAGGACATCAGGATGAGACGACTTGTATTCGCCATGGTGGCCCATCCGATGACGGCAGTCCTCGGCGTTTCGCTCCTTGCGTCGGACGAGCCCGTCGTTAGCGGCGAGAAAGCGGACGGCTACAAGGGGATCTGGTTCACCCTGGGCCAGTTTTCCGAGTACGGCGACAAGTACTCCGGCGGCCTGGGAACCTACACGGCCAAACATATCCCGATGGCCGTGTATGCGAAGGAGGCGAACAAGACCTTCTTCGTCTACGGCGGAACACGAAGCCCTGGAGAGAGATATCTCCTTGTCATGGCGTCCGCTTACGACCATGAAACCGGAACCGTGCCGCGCCCGACCATCGTGCACGACAAGGAAGGCGTGGACGATCCGCACGACAACCCAAGCCTTGCGGTCGACGGGGAAGGCCACGTCTGGGTCTTCGTCAGCGGCCGCGGTAGGACCCGTCCCGGTTTCGTCTACCGCGGCGTCAACCCCTTCAGCGTGGAATCCTTCGAACGCATTCGGGAAGTGGAGATGACCTACCCGCAGCCGTGGCACATAACGGACGGAGGATTTTTGCTGTGCTTCACCAAATACACCCGCGGACGCGAACTCTACTGGTCGTCCAGTGCGGACGGACGTGAATGGGCGGAAGATCGGAAACTGGCGGGCATGGGCGGTCACTATCAGGTCAGCCGCGAAAGGGACGGCCGCGTCATCACCGCATTCAACTACCATCCCGGCGGGAACGTGGACCGGCGCACCAACCTCTATTACCTGGAAACCGACGACCTTGGCGAAACCTGGCGCACCGCTTCGGGCCAAGTAATCGAAACGCCTCTCGAGGATACCCGGAACCCGGCGCTGGTGCGCGATTTCGAGGCGGAAGGAAGATTGGTTTACGTCAAGGACATCGATCTGGATCGCCAGGGACGGCCGGTCATTCTGGTTGTTTCGAGCGGCGGCCACGAACCGGGTCCGCATAACGACCCCCGCACGTGGCTGATCGCTCGCTGGAAGGGTGCGGGCTGGGAGTTCCGTGAGGTCAC
>CAYRCA010000308.1:0-2179 GCA_964422565.1 uncultured Acidobacteriota bacterium
ATCATGATCGGCACCTATGTGCTTAGTTCCGGGTACTACGACGCGTATTACTTGAGGGCCGGCAAGGTCCGAACCTTGATCCAGCGGGACTACCTCGACGCATTTCGGAAAGTCGACGTTCTGATGGGTCCGACCACTCCGACGGTTCCCTTTCGACTGGGCGAGAAGACGGACGACCCGCTCGCCATGTATCTTTCCGACATCTACACCGTGACGGCCAATCTGGCCGGCGTTCCGGCCCTCTCGCTTCCCTGCGGGTTCACCGCCGAGGGCCTCCCGGTGGGGGTTCAGATCCTGGGTCCGCACTTCGCCGAAGGGGTTGTTTTGCGTCTGGCCTACGCGATCGAGTCGGAGTTGGCTCTGGATTATCCGAGTCCGAAGGTCTGATCGGAGACGACAGGTTGGGCGGTCGGCGATCGGACGAGCAGGGTTCCTCTGCCGCCCTCTAGGCCGAGCAACAGCGCGTCCTCCTCGAGGCCGCTGAGGAGCTGGAAAGCGGGAACCCCTTGCTCCAGCACCCGGATGGCGTTCTGGATCTTGGGGATCATTCCGTCCAAGAGGACTCCCTGGCGCATATGCTCCCGAGCCTGCTCCAAGGTCAGGGTGGCCAGACGGGTCGCCGGATCCTTGGGATCCAGGTAGATCCCGTCGACGTCGGAGAGGGAGACCAGCCGATCGGCCCGGAGGCTCAGGGCCAGTTCGGCGGCCAGCGTATCGGCGTTGATGTTGAGGATGTCCCCCTGGGGAGCGCAGCAGAGGCAGCTGACCACGGGGACATAATCGGCCGCCCACAAGGTCTCGATGAGGCCGGGGTCGACAGAGTCGATCTCGCCGACCAGGCCGAAGTCGATCCGCTCCGCGTCCTCCCCGTTGGGCGAGACGAGTTGAAGCGGCGGCCGCCGCCGTGCGCGGGTCAGAAATCCGTGGAACGCCGTGAGGCCGATAGCGGGAACGCCGGCCGAGAGCAGAGTCGCCGCCAGCTCGCTATTGAGCGCGCCGAAGACCTTCTTCGCAGCCTCCAGGGTCGCCGCGTCGGTCACCCGCCGCCCCTGGCGCTGCACCACGGGAATACCCTGGTCCCGACAGTACCCGGTCAACTGTTTGCCACCGCCGTGAACCAGCAGAAGCTGGTGTCCCCTTTTTCCAAGATCCGCCGCCTGCTCCGCCAGGGATCGGCGCCAACGTGTTTCATCGAGTACCTTGCCACTCAGTTTCAGGACGAGTCTCATAGCTTCTCCAGGGCCGCAAGAAGGACATCGGCCTCCTGTCGCCCGAGGGTCAAGGCCGGCATCAACCGCAGGACGTTCGGATCGTTCGAGGTGCCGGTTAGAATGCGGGCCTCAAAGAGCAGCCGCTGGACCTCCCTGGCGGTTCGCCCCTCCAGGGTGAGGCCGAGAAGCAGTCCTTCCCCCCGGACTTCCGACACCTTCCCCAGCCGGCCGAGCGACTGTCTCAGGTAGGCGCCGACCTCACGCACGTTGACGAGGAGGTTTTCCTCCTCGATGACCCGAAGAGTGGCCAGGATCGCGGCGCAGGCCAAGGGGCTTCCGCCGAAGGTCGTCCCTAGATCCCCCCTGCCGACCCGCGCGGCCAGTTCCGCCGTGACCAGCAGTGCTCCGGCCGGATAGCCCGAGGCGATGCCTTTGGCGAGAGTGACCAGATCGGGTGTGATCCCGAGCTTCTGGGCGTAGAGGAACTCTCCGGTGCGCCCGACCCCCGTCTGGATCTCGTCGAACACGAGGAGGGCTCCACGCGCCCGGCACCGCTCGGCGATTCCGCGCAGGATCGCCGGAGGGATCACCACAACGCCGCCCATGCTCTGGATCGGCTCGATCAAGACGGCGGCCGTCTTCTCGGAAATCCGCTCCGCAATGGAGTCGACGGGCAGGATCACGTGTTCGGGAACCGGGGTGTTCAGATAGGCCCGATACTTCTCGATTCCGGTGCTCGAGAGACTCCCGTAGGTGCGGCCGTGGAAGGCGCCGAGGGTGGAAATGACCTCTCTTCGGCCGGTGACGGCGCGGGCCAGCTTGATGGCGTTCTCGTTGGCCTCGGCACCGCCGTTGGTGAAGAAGAAGACGTCGATGTCGCCGGGGGCCAGCTCGGCCAGCTTCTGGCCCAGGCGCGCCCGAACCTCGGTGGCCATGAACGGATTGGCGTAGGCGAGCTTCTCCGCCTG
>CAYRCA010000308.1:2189-5727 GCA_964422565.1 uncultured Acidobacteriota bacterium
CGAGAAAGGTCCGCTGATAGGGCTTGCCCAGATGGAGCAACTTCTCCAAGGCCTCGGCCCGCGTCGAGTTGTAGGTGGCGTTGGAGTAGAAGATCAGTTGTGAGGCTTGCCGACCTATGGCCTCCACAACGCTCGGATGGCAGTGGCCGGTGGATGTCACCGCGTGACCGGCGTAAAGATCGAGATATTGTCTGCCCTCCGCGTCGAAGACATGGCAGCCCTCTCCGCGATCGATGGTGATCGGAAGGCGGGCGTACACATCGAGCTGGAAGCGATCCTCCAGTTCGGCCGCGGTCGGTGGACTCGTTGTCTTGGAAGCGTTCATCCGTCTCTCCCGGCTAGGGAAACCGCGGGGCCGGGTCCAGCCCGGCTGCTTCATCGAAGCCGCAGATGATATTCATGTTTTGCACCGCTTGGCCCGCGGCGCCCTTCTGCAGGTTGTCGAGGGCGGACCACACTATGAGGTGGTCGCCGTCGGTGGCGGCGCCCATATCCACGAAATTGGCGTGTTCCACGCTAGAGACGTCGGGGCCCGATTCGACCCAGCGGACGAAGCGCTCGGATCCATAATAATCCGCGTAGAGCTCCCGGATCTTCCGCGGATTGGCGGGCGCCTTCAAGCTCATGTAGTGGCTGGCAAAGATCCCCCGGACCAGCGGCGTGGAGTGGGCCTGGAAAACCAGCGGATTCTCCGGTCTGGAGAGGATCTGCCGCATCTCGGGCAAATGCTGATGGGCGAACGGTTTGTAGGGGAACAGACTGTGACTGCGCCGCGGGTGGTGGGTGGCGGGGCTCGGACTTCTCCCCGCTCCGGACGAGCCGGTCTTGGCATCGACGAAGACGGGACCTTCGATCCAGTCCTCCCGGTAGAGGGGATGAAGGGCAAGGAGCGTCGCAGTGGCGAAGCAACCCGGATTCGCGACCCGCGCCGCTTTTCGGATCATCGGGCGGTTGATCTCGGGAAGCCCATACACGAACTCCCTTTGGAACCCGGAGGCCACCGACGGAAAGCCGTAGTACTTCTCGAACACTTCCGGGTCGCCGATCCGAAAATCCCCACTGAGGTCGATGACCTTCAAAGTCGCTGAAAGGCGCGGAACGAGACGGCCCGCCTCGCCATGGGGAAGTGCCAGGAAAAGCACATCAATGCCGTTCGAGGTTGTTTCCTCCAGCGTCGAAAAGTGAAGATCGACAACGCGTCGCAGATGGGGGTACAGTTCGCTGACCGGCGAACCGGCGTGCCGCTCCGACGACAGGGAAACGATTTCCACCCCGGGGTGCCGAAGCAGAACGGAGATCAGCTCGACTCCCCCATACCCGGAACCGCCCGCGATGCCGACTCTCAACATGGTCTCAGGTTCTTCATGACAAAACTGCAGAGCTTGCCCGCGCTGTCGAATGGATTCGCGGCCACTGCGGGCCAGTTCTGTTCGATGTAGGTCACCCCTTCGCAGCTATCGGTCACCGGCCCGGAAATCAGAATCGAGCTCTCGGCCGGTTCCACGCCCTGCTGCCGCATCCACTCCAGAGCCCCCCAAGATCCCAGCAGATCGTTGGCGCACACGATCATGCAGACCTGGCGCCGGAACAACTCTCGATCCCCGAACAGGGAGGAGACATGGTATCCGCCCAGGATCCCGTCGCCCATCTCGAGAATGACGAAGTCGGGTTCGGGTTCGGCCAGATGATGGATCATGGAACGGGCCACCGGCACCAGGGAGGGGACATCGGCGCTGGATGGCAGACCGAAGTCGTGAAAACTCAACACCTTACTGGATCCCGCCTGCCGCATCACCAGCAGGTCCCGGCGACAGGCGACGCCAGCCACTTTGCCGGCGGTGATCCGGAATCCCCGCTTCGCAAAGGACTCGATGATCGTCTTGCAGACAGTCGTCTTGCCCGAGTTCATGCAGGTTCCCAGAACCAGCACCAAAGGCGTGTTGGGGAGCGGACCTTCGACGAAGGGGAGTGCGGCGTCCTTGAGGTTCACCGGCCGGTCGCCCTCCACAACGGAGCCCAGATGAGTCAGAAGAGTCGGCCACTCGAGACTTCGATGAAAAGCCGTGCACTCTCCGATGACGCCGCCCTTGTTTAACAACTGAATCGGCTGTCCGACGAAGAGCGGGTTCGGAACCCTCCCCGAGAATCCATGCAAAGCCTTGCGGGTTCCCAGCGCGCCCACGATGGTCATTCCGGGCTCGAGGACGACGTCCTGCCCGTCGGGCAGTTCCAGGGCGGGGTAGGCCGGATTGACCTCCTCGACCCTCGCCAGAACGACATCTCCCGCCTTGGGATCGGCGATCTCGGCCGTCCGTAGAGGCGAACGCAGAGACAGGTTGGCGGCGCAGGAACTGATGTAGTCGGGGGCGAGTCCCCCCGGCAACGGAACCGGCGAAAACGAAGTCTTCTGATAACGCTCTACTTGCATGGAAATACAGATATCCTTTCAGTGGACCTTGGAAATCAGGCGCACGGACAAGTGGGGATCAGCGCCTGAAATAGCGGCGCCTAGGACGAAAGCTTCGGACTTCGGATGCAGACACGAACCGCATATAACGTATAATTATACATACATTCGCGGTCAGCGCAAGTTTTTTTTCGCTCCTCGGTGAAGGGAGAGAAGACGGGCTTCCGGCCTGGTTTCCGGCCTGTCGCCAACCGGTCTCGGCGGCTCTTGCCGGAAGGCGTCCCCTTTGGCCCGGTCCTCGCCGGGCCCGCCGGCGACAGGCGGGGATTGGATGCCGTTCGTCCACTCCTCCCGAGGGGGGGTGGTGACCGGCGATGTCGGCAGGGACGCGGCAGCCGGGGCGCGCGCTGGATTCGGCTAAGATGGAACCCATGGACAACACTGGGTCCAGCGGCTCCCTGTCGATCAAGTACGAGGGGGTCTACCACACGCTCTATTTCGGCAGTCGGGGATGGATTGCGGCCGATATGGTGCAGTATCTGGGGGATCTCTACCGCGCCGAGGATCCCCGCGTCGGAATCCTCAAGCTTTTGGGATACACGATGGAGGTGAGCGGGGAGCCCCCGCCCCGTCTCGCCGAACATTGGGTCGAGATCGATTTCGGGGGGAGGATCCTGTCCACCAACTCGGATCTCTTGCGAAAAGTGGTCAAGCGGATCGAGCCCGACACCTCGGATCCCTACCACGGCCCCTCGATCGATCGGATCTACGCGGCGCTGGACTCCCTCGACTTCAAGGTGGAGTTGTACGGCTGACGATGCGGTCGTTCCCAGTGCCTGGTCAGGCCGCCGCCGGCAAACGAAGCCTCAGGCCGTTCGGTCCTTTGGCGGGAGGTGTCCGGGTAGCTCGGCCAGGCTGTCGATCACCAGATCGGCGCCCGCATCCAGGAGATCCTCCCGGCTGTGGGCGCCCGTGTTCACGCCGATTGTGCCTACCCCCGCGAGCCTGCCGGCGGTGACGTCGTCGGGGGTGTCGCCGACGAACACCGCTTCCCCGGGTCGTCGACTCAGCCGCCGCAGGGCGGTCAGGACCGGCTCGGGCGAGGGCTTGCACTGTTCCACTTGATCCACG
>CAYRCA010000309.1:0-5714 GCA_964422565.1 uncultured Acidobacteriota bacterium
CGATCAGGCCGGTGCCCCGACGGCCCGCCATCTCACCACCCCCGAAGAGGCGCTGGCGGTCATGGACCGGAAGAACGTCCGGGTCATGATTAACCTGACCGGAGGTTACGGCCCCGCCTTGGACGAGAGCATCCGCTTCTGGCGGCAGCCTCATCCGGATCGTTTCGTGGTGTTCGCTGAGCCCGCGTACTGGCGCATCCAGGAGTCGGGCTATCCCGGAATTCTTGCCGACGAGGTCGAGCGGGCGGCCGGGCTGGGCGCCAAGGGACTCAAGGTGCTCAAGACCCTGGGCCTGTACCTGCGGGAGCAGGGGCGGGAGGGCGCATTGGTCGAAGTCGACGATCCCCGCTTCGATCCCATGTGGGAGACCTGCGGCGGGAAGAAGTTCCCCGTGGCCATTCACACATCGGACCCGCTGGCGTTCTTTCTGCCCATCGACCGCTTCAACGAGCGATTCGAGGAACTGAACGCCCATCCGGACTGGTCCTTCCACGGCCGCGACTTCCCTTCGGACCAGGCGCTTCAGGAGGCGCGGATGCGAGTGGTCCAGCGCCACCCCAACACTACCTTCGTCGCCCTCCACGTGGCGGTGGCGGAAGATCTGGACTATGTTTCCGAGTGTATGCGGCGCTGCCCCAATCTCTGGGTGGAGATCGGCGCGAGAATCGGGGAACTGGGCCGTCAACCGCGTCGTTCCAGGCGGTTCTTCGAGGAGTTTCAGGACCGGATCATGTTCGGCACCGACGCGGTGCCCGGGGGCCACGAGACGCCGCAGCAGATCTTCGGCGACCTGCTGTACGAGATCTATTACCGGTTTCTGGAGACGGAGGACGAATACTTTGATTACGCGCCGGCGCCGATTCCGCCCCAGGGACGCTGGCGAATCTACGGACTGGGGCTGCCCGACTCGATCCTGCGCAAGGTGTATTACGAAAACGCCGCACGCCTGTTGGATCTGAAGATCTGAGATTGACCGGCGCCGGACGCCCTCCGCTTCAGTCCGGGAGCCTCGCCTCCGGGCTTGGGAGTCTATTTCTTGCCGCGGGGCGTCAGACCCACCAACCGAAGAGGTAGACGGCGCTGAGGTACGCGCCCGCCAGGATGAAGACGACGCCGGTGACGCGCCGCGCCCAGGTCTCGAACGCTCTCAGTTTTCCGAAGGCGCGGGCGGCGGATTTCGCGCCCAGGGCGACGAGCACCGCGAACGCGAGGACCGGGACGGCGGTTCCGATCCCGAACAGGGTGGGGAGAAGAAGCGTGGAACCGGCGCCCAGCGACAGGGGGATGAGGCTGCCAAAAAAGAGGCCGGCCGAAACGGGACAGAAGGAGAGCGCGAAGAGCACGCCCAAGAGGACCGGACCCACCAGTTTGACGCCGCCCACCCGGCTGCCGAAACGCTCCGCCAGATGAAGGTCGAGGCCCGGCAACCGGATGAACCCGAGCAGGAAGATCCCGATGACGATCAGCGCCGGACCCAGGATCTTGTTCATTTGGACCTGGAGGAACTGCGCCGTCTCCATAACGGACAGCAGGCTCCCCACGATCACGATTCCCAGAAGCACGTAAGCCAGCGTTCGACCGAAGGTGTAGAACACTCCGTTCAGAAGGACCCGGGACGTCGAGCCCACATCCCGGGCGATGAACGAGATGGCCGCGATGTTGGTGGCCAGCGGGCAAGGGCTGATGGAGGTCAGAATTCCCAACCAGAGCGCGGTGCCGATTAGGAACAGGGCGCCTTCTTCCATTTCGTCATCCCCCCAGGAAGGCCTGGATCTCCGAGATTACGTAGTTGCGATAGCGGTCGCGGGCCCACACCAGTTGCCAGACGCGATCGAGGTTCTTCCATTGGGTTTCTTTGCCGTCGACCATCCGCACGAGGACGACGGACCTCGTCACCAGTCGATACTTTCGAATGAAGTGGCGGTTCTGGGGCCACTCGACGTTCACCGCGCGCCATTCGAGCTGTCCCCGGCCGAGCCGTTCGGCGAAGTCCTTCTCCACCACTTCGCGGGCCAGTTGCTCGATCCGCACACAGGTGGCGCACCGATAGGTTGTGTAGAAGTAATAGGCGACGACTTTATCGGCGTCGGCCGGTTCCTGGGCCGGCGGCGGGTTCGCCCCGAGGGCCCGGGAGAGGGCCAACAGCAGAACGACCGGGAAGAGGAACGCGTTGCCTTCGCTTCTTCTCATGACGACTCCCCAATCTCGGGATGTGGCCTCGATTCCGGAGATGTTGTCCGCGGGTCTTCCACGGGCCGCGATCGGCGGGGATGAATCTACCGCATCATTTGCGCGATCTCGTCGGCGCCGGGGACCCGGCCCGAGGACTTGACCTCGCCGTCGACCACCAGGGCGGGGGTGATCATGACTCCGTACGAGACGATGGCGTTGATATCCGAGACCTTTGTCAGTTCATACTCGATATTGAGGCTCTTGGCGGCCTCCTCCGCGGCCTCGGCCAGCTTTCCGCACTTGTAGCATCCGGGACCCAGAATCTCGATCTTTTTCATGATTATTCCTTTCTTATTGGGCCAATCAGCCAAATAATGACAAAACCAAACAAAATCAAAAAAACGATCCTTGGAAGCGTTACCGCTGGATCACCTCCAACTGCGCGCGGGCCCGCGCCTCGAGGACCGGCTCGATGCAGTCGAACATCTTCAGAACGCAGGGCATGCCCAGGCGATAGAACACCTGCGCGCCCCGCTTCTCGTCGGCGACGATGCCCGCCTGCCGGAGCAGCGAGAGATGTTTGGAGACGGTGGACATGTCGGCGCCGACCATGTCGGTCAGATCCTGAACGCAGCGTTCCCCCCGCGCCAGCTCGTCGACGATGAACAACCTTGTTGGATGGGCCATGGCCTTGACCACTCTCGCCCTCGCCTTGAATCGCGCCAATGTCTTTTGGTCCATTCGCTACTCTACTTGGCACTATAGCCAAATAGCCAAGCGCCTGTCAAGTAATCCATGCAATCCGTGGCTTTGAGGCCCTGGTTGTCCTTCCCCCCCTTTGACACCGGCCCGAAAAGAGTCTATTATATCCATCGATTTAGTAGAATAAGGATCGAGGGAATGCGAGCCGTTGCTGCGACACCGTTGGAGGCGCCTTCAGGGGCGAGCGCGATGGAGATCATCGAGTGGGCGGAGTCCGTTTTTGGAGACCGCCTTGTTGTGAGCTCCAGTTTCGGCATTCAGTCGGCCGTCACGCTGCACCTGGCGACTTCGGTGAGACCCGATATCCCCGTGATCTGGGTCGACACCGGCTACCTTCCGGCGGACACCTATCGCTACGCGGATACTCTGACACGTCGGCTGAACCTGAATCTGAAGGTTTATCAGTCGGAGATCACTCCGGCTCGCATGGAGGCGCTTCACGGGCGGCTTTGGGCGGAACGGAATGTGGAGAAGTTGGATCTCTACGACGAAATCCGGAAAGTGGAGCCCATGCGGCGAGCCCTGAGGGAGTTGGACGCTCTGGCGTGGCTGGCGGGCCTACGCGCGGCCCAGACCGATCATCGCCGAACCTTGGATCGGGTCGAAAAGCGGGGCGACCACCGCTATAAGATCCATCCGATCCTCCACTGGTCCTCGAAGGACGTCCACGACTACATGAGGGACCACGATCTTCCCCTTCACCCTCTCTTCGACCGGGGCTACGCGACGGTGGGAGATTGGCACTCCAGTCGTCCTCTTCGGAGGGAGGATCAACACGAGCGGGACACCCGCTACCGCGGGATCAAACAGGAGTGCGGACTGCACCTGCCGGAGTCGCCGGGGGAAGCCGAAAGCCTCGAATCCAGCGGTCTTTAGAGAATCGAGAGAGTCGGTCCGCACGCGGGCGGCGCCGAACCTCGGGAGAAAACATGTCATGGACAATACTCGGGCAACCTGGAAAGACCGGCTCGAGAATCGGATCGACCCCGAACTGGCGAGGGAGATCGATGTCTTCGAGATGCAAATCGAGTTGCGCAGGAAGGGTACCCTGGAGGAGAAACTGTTTGCGGAGACCCGCCTTCGCCGGGGGGTTTACGGCCAGCGATATGACAACGGCCAGCGGCACGACGGCCTGCGGGTTCAGAATCTGAGGTATCCCTCCGGGGATCTCACCAAGGGGCCGGACACCGTCTGGGACGCCCCCGGCATGCAGCGGATCAAGATCCCCTTCGGCGGGTTGACGCCCGACCAAATGGAGGTCCTCGCCGATCTCGCGGAGGAATACGCCGACTCCATTCTTCACGTGACGACCCGACAGGACTTCCAGCTTCATTTCGTCCATATCGACGATACGCCGGCGATGATGCGCCGCTTGGCGGCCGTCGCGATCACCACACGGGAGGCCTGCGGCAACTCCGTTCGAAACGTCACCGCCTGCCCCTACGCCGGTGTGTGCGGGGGTGAAAGCTTCGATGTCACGCCCTATGCGAAGGCCTGCGCCCACTTCCTGCTGGGCCATCCCGACGCGCAGGATTTCGGTCGCAAGTTTAAGATCGCCTTCTCGGGATGCGCCGACCAGGGCTGCGGTCTGGTCAAACTCCACGATCTTGGAGGCATCGCGGTGACCCGCAAGGAAGACGGGAGACAGAGGAGGGGCTTCGAGCTCTACGTCGGCGGCGGACTGGGAGCGGTCCCCCATCAGGCCAAGCTCTTTGACCCCTTCGTGCCGGAGGAGGAGCTTCTTCCCATCACCCAGGCCGTGTGCCGCGTCTTCGCCCGGCTGGGTGAGAAGAAGAACCGGGGTCGGGCCCGGCTGAAGTTTCTGGTTGCCAAGCTGGGGATCGATGAGTTTCGGCGCCTCGTCCTCGAAGAGCGCGCCCGACTTCCCGAGGACTCCCGATGGACCTCCCTCATCGAACAGTATGGCCGCGAGGAGGAGGAGCCGATGAGGGCTCCGGTGTCCCTGAACGGCGACGTTCGGCCGGAGGGCTTCGAGCAGTGGTATCAGACGAATGTGTATCGCCAGCGCCAGTCGGGCTACGCCACCGCCACCATCACCCTCCCGCTGGGAGATCTCTCCGGATGGCAGATGCGGCGGCTGGCCGATCTCGCCAGGCGCCACGCCGGAGAAAACGTCCGTACGACGGTGGAGCAGAATCTCGTGTTCCGGTGGGTCAGCGAGGCCGATCTTCCGGAGCTCTATTCCGACCTCCGGGAAATCGGTCTCGGCGCGCCCGGCGCCGGCTCGGTCGTCGACCTGGTCGCCTGCCCGGGAACGGATACCTGCAAACTGGGGATCTCCTCCTCACGGGGTCTGGCGGGGGAAATCCGACGACGACTCCAGGAGAGGTATTTTGAGTTGGACCAGGCCGTCAGGGACTTGCGAATCAAGATCAGCGGTTGCTTCAACTCCTGCGGGCAACACCATGTCGCCGACCTCGGCTTCTACGGAGTCAGCCGCACGATCGAAAACAGAAAGGTTCCGCACTTTCAGGTCGTCCTCGGCGGCATGTGGGCCGAGAACGCCGGCAGCTACGGTCTGGCTATCGGGTCGGTACCGTCGAAGCGGATACCGGAAGTCGTCGAAAGGATCACCAGCCGGTACGCCCGCGAGCGCCGGCGGGAGGAAAGCTTTCAGGAGTTCGTCGGCCGCGCGGGAAAGAAGCAGATGCGGGAGATGATTCAAGATCTGATGAGCGTCCCCAGTTATGCCGCGGCCCCCGCGATCTACACGGACTGGGGCGACGCACGCGAATATACCCTGGGCGACATGGGAATCG
>CAYRCA010000310.1:0-5705 GCA_964422565.1 uncultured Acidobacteriota bacterium
GTCCACCGTCAGCCCAAACTCGTCACTGTCCCGGAATCGAGGCCCCGTATCGTGGATCGGCGCGTAGAGTTCGCGGGCCGGCTCCGAGGGCAGGCCCACGCTGAAGACGGTGTACAGGATCACTCCCACCGTACTCACCGCGGCGACAAGAGTCTTCCAGCCGGAGAGGGGCTCGCGAAGAGCCCTTCGGCTGGCGAAGGCCATCAACAGAGGCACCCCCAGCAGAAACAGATCCTGCCAGAAGGCCTCGGAGGCGGTTCGCTGCAGAAAAACCCCGAAGCAGCCGCACTCATAGGTGTCCTCCCGCTGTCCGGTCAGGACCTGCCAATAGGCGCGACTGGTGAGAAGGAGGAAGAAGGCGACCAACCCGGCACTGGGAACCAGAACCCACAAGCTTCTCATTCCCAGCAGGAGCGCCACGCCGAGCCCCATCTCGATCGCCAGGGCGAGCAGCGCCACCGTGGAGGCCGACAGAACGAAATCAAGCCCCTCGCCGCGAATCTGCTCCACAAAAACGATCGGTTCCAACATCTTGCCCACGGTGGCTATAATCAGGATCGCTCCCAGCACTACAGCTCCGACGAGGCTGACGGCGCGGCGTCCTCGACCTTCTCGATCCGTTGTTTCGGTCATATATCTTGATCCTACCGGCTTCCCCGGGGCTTGGAAAGACGGGGGCTCTCTTATCGACTCTTTACTTTCGGGCGAAACTGCGCAGGATATTTAGAACATGACGATTTTCAAGAAGATCATCGACGGGCACATCCCGGCCGATGTGGTCTATGAGGACGATCTATGCGTGGCCTTCCGGGACATCAACCCCCAGGCGCCCACCCACGTGCTGATCATACCCAGGCGGGATATCGCCTCCCTGGCCGTGGCCTCGCCCGACGACCACAAGCTGCTGGGCCACCTCCTGATGAAGGCCGCCGAGGTGGCCCGCGCCCAGGGTCTGGAGACGGACGGGTATCGAGTCGTCGTCAACGTGGGACGCGGCGGAGGACAAACCGTCGACCATCTGCACCTGCACCTGCTGGGCGGTCGAGCCATGCGCTGGCCTCCCGGCTAGGACCGACGGGCGGCCCTTTTCGCCCCGGAGCGGGCGCCGTGACCTTTCCCGCTCGGTGGCTGTAGAATGGGGAGGACCGGACAGACAAACATGGCGGACGAAAAAACTCAAGACATCAACCCCGAACTGTTGGAGATCCTTCGTTGCCCGGTGGCCGTTCGATCGACGGAGCATGGAGACGACCCCGGGCGGCTGACGCTGGTCCACGGATGCTGGCTGGTCTGTGAGGACAACGGCTACAAGTATCCGATTCGGGAAGGAATTCCCGTTATGCTGGTCGAGGAGGGGGAGAAGTGGAGGGACACTCCCGTGGAGGGGCTCCCGGTTCCTCCTCCGCCCGAGTAGACCGAGGATGTCCGACACCTCCCACCTTCACCGGACGGCGGGCCGCGACCTGGGTCCCCTGCGGATCGCCCTGGTCACGATCAGCGACACCCGAACGGCGGAAACCGACCGGAACGGCGCCTATCTGCGGGCGGCCGTTCCCGACGCCGGCCATCGGGTCTTCGACTACCGGTTGATCCCGGACGAACCGGCGCGGCTCGCCGAACTGCTGGAGGACCTGTCCGGCCGGGGAGCCCAGGTCATTCTCCTCAACGGCGGCACCGGAATCGCGAGCCGTGATACCACCTTCGACGTCCTGACCCGGCGGCTGGAGAAGACACTGCCCGGGTTCGGCGAGCTTTTCCGCCTGCTCAGCTTCGAGCAAGTCGGCTCGGCGGCGATGCTCTCCCGCGCGGCGGCCGGGACTTTCCGGGGATGCCTCGTCTTCTCCATGCCCGGCTCCCCCAAGGCGGTTCGCCTGGCATGGGAGAGGCTGATCGAACCGGAATTAGGCCACCTGGCCTGGGAGCTCAGCCGGTAAGCCCGACTCGATCGAATCCGTCCAATTCGCGCATTGAGGTTTCGGGGATTCCGGGTTCATTCGACTTTCAGTGAAGGGGGATCCACAAAGGGGGACGAAGGAACACCACGGCTCCTTCCGTAAGCGGGGGTTCGGGCGTCCTCGCCGGATCGGATCCGGCTGGGCCCGTTCGTGCCCCAAGCGTCCAGATCCCTGTTGTGCCGCGAACATTTAAGATCATACTATTCACAAATCACTTCAATATTGCGTTTCTACCTTTGGGCGAAACGTCCGGCGAACTGAATTCTCAAGCCTCGGATTGCACGATCTCACCGAGCGGGTCTCCGCCGTGGTTGGGGCTCCAAACCCATTCCGGGTAATCCGTGCAATCCGCGGCTCCGAAAGTGACGGCTGACGGGCACCGCCAGTCCCGAAGGCGGTGCCGACGCGCGGCTATTCGGCGGGCCGGTTGCCCAATTCCCGGTCCAGGATGAACAGGGCGCTGGGTGAGTCCCCCACCAGCTTGAGTTTTTCGACGATACGTCCCACCGACTCCTCCTCCTCGACCTGCTCGGCCACAAACCACATGAGGAACTGGTGCGAGGCGTTATCCTTCTCCTTGTAGGCGAGTTCAACCAGATCGTTGATGTTCCCGGTGATCGCCCTCTCATGGTCCAGAGCGTCGGAAAAGGCGTCCAGACAGGAGCTCCAGTCGGTCTTCGGGCCGTCGATCTTGGCCAGTACAACCCGTCCGGAGCGACTGTTGACGTAACCATAAATCCGCATGGCGTGCCCGACTTCCTCCTGGGCCTGTGCCTCCATCCATTTGGCGAAACCCTCGAAGTTCTTGTTCTCGAAATGGGCGGCCATTGACAGATAGATATATGCGGAATACAACTCAGCGTTGATCTGCTCGTTAAGAGCTCTCTCCATCTTCTTGGTCAGCATGAATCAACCCCTTTCTTCTTGAAAACAGATTTCATTAAGGCACAGATAAGACTTTAACTTTCAACATCTTACAATGACTCGGATGAATGTGCAAGGGTCGTGCTAGGATAGCGGTAGGGAAGCGGCCATCCGATTCCGGCTTGGGCGACGACGGACTCTCCCCGCCCTCAAGAACCGAATGCCGGGTTCGCCTCAGGTGCCCGCGCAGCGGCCCACCGTCGGTGTCTTGAGGGGAACCGCGGGTGGGTGCGGCGCCCGTCCGATCCCGTGGCGAGCCTCCCTTCGAACGAGAACAGCGGCGAAGGAAAATGACTCTTCTGACTCTCAGCATCCTGGCCCTCCTGGTGGGTCCCGTCATCTACAGCAGCGTCCGGAGGCGGGACACCATGTTTTCCCTGCTGGACGGACTGATCTTCGTCAGCGTCACCGGACTCGTCCTGCTCTTCATTCTCCCCGAGAGTTTCGAAGCGGGCGGCTGGGCCACTCTCGCCTTCGCCGCCGTCGGAGTTTTCGGGCCGACCTTCCTCGAGGGTCTATCCCGCCGTCTGGCGAGAAAGACTCACGTCGTCGCCCTGGTCCTCGGTCTTACCGGCCTCGCGCTCCACGCCACCATCGACGGCACCGCCCTGTCCCACGGGCATTCGGTCCTTCCGGCGGCGGTGGTCCTCCACCGCCTCCCCGTCGGTCTGGCGATCTGGTGGCTCCTCAGACCGACCTTTGGAATCCGGGCGGCGGCGTGGGTCCTGGGACTCATCGCGGGGGCTACCCTGCTGGGCTTCGCCGCGGGCCCCCACCTCGTCGCCGGCCTCTCCGGCCAGGGTGTCGCCTGGTTCCAGGCTCTGGTGGCCGGCACTCTGCTCCACGTGGTGTTCCACCAGCCCCACCTTCAGTCGAGCGGCTGCGACTGCCGGCAGGTCGCCGAATCCCGCGGTTGGTACGAGGGGATCGGCGCCCTGATGGGCATTGGTTTGATTGTGATGCTTGTGGGCGGGGGAATCGCCCATCACGGCGAGGATCTGATCACCCAGGGGCTGCACACGTTCCTGGTCTTGTCCCGGGAGAGCGCCCCCGCTCTCCTGGTGGCCTATCTGCTGGCCGGCGCCATTCACGCCTTTCTCCCGGTGTCGTCGATCCGGTGGTTGGGAAAGGGATCTCCCGTGAGCCAGTCCGTTCGGGGGATGGCTGTCGGACTGCCTCTACCCGTCTGTTCCTGCGGAGTCGTCCCCATCTACCAGTCTCTGATCCGCCGGGGCGCCCCGGCGACGGCTGGAATCTCCTTCCTGGTCGCGACCCCCGAGCTCGGCGTCGCCGCGGTGCTCCTCTCGATTCCATTGCTGGGCGGGGAGATGACCTTGATCCGCGTCGGGGCCGCGGCGATTGTGGCCGTCCTGGTCGGCCGAATCGTGGGCGCCATGTGCCGCCCGACGGGGGGACCGGAGGCCCTTCCCCTGGTCGAGCCTTCCGCGCGACGAACGTTCGCCGAGAAGGCTCGATCGAGCCTCGCCGTGGGGCTGGGCGAGGTGGTCGACCGAACCGCCCCTTGGATACTGCTGGGGCTTGCGGTCGCCTCGGTGGCTCAACCCTTTCTGAGCACCGGCTGGCTGGCTCGGATTCCGGACGTTTTAGAGGTTCCCCTGTTCGCCCTGGTGGGCCTTCCGGCCTACGTCTGCGCCTCGGGAGCGACGCCGCTGGTGGCCGTTCTTCTGGCGGGCGGCGTGTCGCCGGGCGCCGCTCTGGCCTTCCTGCTGACCGGGCCGGCGACCAACGTGACGACCTTCGGCGTGCTGGCGAAACTGCACGGCAAGCGCATCGCCCTGATCTTCAGCTGCGCCATAACCGGCCTCTCGATCGCCCTGGGGTACGCGGTGAACTGGGTCTTTCCCTTCGGCGGCGCGGGCGCCCTGGACCCGTCCCGGGAGGTGGAGGGGTCTCTGTTCCAGCTGATCTGCCTGATGCTGCTGTTGGGCGTCTTCCTTTCCTCCGTCCTGCGACGAGGGGCGCGGCGATTCGTCGGCGAGTTGCTTTTTCCGGGCCAGCGGGCCATCGATCTTCACCCGCATTATCATTGACGGATCCGAACGCCCGCCTCGAGCCGGCCGCAAGCTCCTCGATCCGGATAGGGCCTCCCTGGAGATCCCCGCCGGAGATCCGAGGCTCGGGGAAGGGGACACGACTTACCCGGGCTAATCCGATCGACGGTGGCGGAGTTGGTCCAGGGCGACCGCCAGGATGATGATGCAGCCGGTGACGATCTCCTGGATCCAGTTGGCCAACCCCAGCTTGGTACAGCCGTTGGCCACCACCGTCATGATCAGCGCACCGATCAGCGATCCCGGGACCGACCCGGCGCCGCCGGCGAGACTTCCGCCGCCGATGACGACCGCCGCGATCACCTCCAACTCGAGCCCCAGGGCGGTCGTCGGGTCCCCCAGCGTCAGGTAGGAGAACTGAAGCACTCCCGCGGTCCCGGCCAACGCGCCTCCCATACCGTAGATGAACAGCTTCGTCCGCTCCACCCGCACCCCGCAAAGGCGGGCGGTCTGCTCGTTGGAACCGATCGCGTAGATATGACGGCCGAAGCGCGTGTACCGCAGCATCCCCGCCACCAGCGCGGCCAGAAGAAGGGTCAGCCAGACCCCGCTCGGAAGCAGCAGCCCGCCCCGATCGACGGCCAGCGTGGTCAGGAGGTCGTTGAGCCAGGTCTCGGGAGCGAAGACCATCTGCTCCCCCGCCAGTCCCTTGGCCAGCCCCCGGACGGCGCCCCACATCCCCAGAGTGACGATGAATGGGGTGAGGCGGAGACGGGTGACGAGGCTTCCGATGAAGAAGCCTACGGAGGCGCCT
>CAYRCA010000311.1:0-5697 GCA_964422565.1 uncultured Acidobacteriota bacterium
CCTTCGCCGAGAGCCGGCTCAAATCGATCGAGGACCCATCGGTGCGGCCAACCAACTGGAGGGCCGGTTGGTGCTGAGACCTCTCCAGGTCGTGGACCTGCTCGGTGGTCTCGTCCAGTACGCCCATCCGATCGAGCCACCAAAGGATGTCCTTGCCGCGATACTGGCGGAGCATGCGGGTGTGACGGCCGACGGCGACGGCAACCGGCCGTCCGGAGTCGGCGAGTTCGTCCGCCAGCTGAATTCCCGAGGCGGCGGCCCCGACGATCAGCACCCCGCCCTCCGGCAGTTGGTTCGGGTTGCGGTATTGGGTTGGAGCGAGCTGATGGATGTCGGTCGGCAACCGCCTCCCAAACCCCGGAACCATCGGTCGATCGCAATACCCCGTGGCGATCACCACGTTTCTCGCCGCCCAGGCCCCATTGTCGGTCTCGAGGCGGAACCCGGCGCCGAGGCGCTCGAGGTTTCGGACGTTCGCGCCGGTCTCGAGCGGTACGCGGCTAAGCAGGGCGTACCGCTCGAGATAGTCGATGACTTCCGGCATGGTCATGTAGGCGTCCGGGTCCGGCCCGTCGTATTCATAGCCGGGCAGCCGGCTCATCCAGTTGGGGGTCAGAAGCCGCAGGGAGTCCCAGCGTTCGGTGCGCCAGCGTTCGGCAACGCGCGAGCGCTCCAGGACGACGTGCTCGATCGACCGGTCGGTCAGGCAGCGGCTCATCGCGAGTCCCGCCTGTCCTCCCCCGACGATGATCGTGTGGATGCCTCTCACGCCGTTTCTCCTCGGCGGTCGCGACCCCCATTCGGGACTGCCGACCGCGTGGCCGTCTCGAAGGTCAAACGACCTCCGTGTTGACTTCAACGGGCACTCCGTTGGTGAGCACGTCGAGAACCGCCGACCGGCTCTTGGACTGTTCGACGATCTCGCGCAGCTTCTCGGCCGGGGCGTCCCCTTTGATCTTGAAACTCACCCGGAGCCGCTGATAGCCGTTGCGCACCTCGTCGGAGAGTCCGAGGATCCCCCGCGCGTCGAGGTCCCCTTCGATCGTCGACTCCACTTCCGTCAGGGTGACTCCCCGGGCGGCCGAGATATTCGCGATGCCCGAGGTCAGACAGGACGTGAGTCCAACGAGCAGGAACTCGATCGGCAACGGGCCCTTGTCTTCGCCCACAAGAACCTGCGGATGATCGGCGTCGAGGACGAACTCGGAAACATGAGTGTGCTCGCCTCCGGCACCGCTGAAGGACTCGATCCGGGTACGGCTGTGCGTGCCGCTCTGCCAGCGGTTGGTGGCCCGGAATTGGAACTTGGCCAGTTCCGGCTGTCCGGCCACGACGTTGATGGTGGCGAACAGAGTGGGGACATCCACTCCGTTTCGGGGTTCCCGCGCGGGTCTCATCTCAGTGGTTGTTTGGCTCGACATCTTCTTTTCCTCCTTCTTGCGTTGGTTTCGTTTCTTGACTGAGCGGGCTTTCATGGCCGCTCAACCCAACATGCGCGGGGAGAGAAGAAAATGGATCAGACAATCACGCGGGGGCGACGACCGCCGACCACAAGGGACCGAACGGCCGTCGGTTCGACAGCCTTCGCCCACGGTCGGATGGGACGGTTCAGCGAAGCCCGCCGCATGCCTTAAGGAGTCGAACGCGCTCCGGCGCCGAGCGGCTCGACAAAGCTCGGCGGACCTGTGAGGGAGCAACCGACGGTTGGAGGTTGACGGCAAAGAAGAGCCGTTCACATTCCGCCTGAAGCCGCCGGCGGGCTACCGGGTCGACCCGCACATCCATCCGGCTTATGAACGGGCGACGGTCCTGTCCGGGAGGTTGCACTTTGCCCATGGCGAGGAATTCCACCGCTCCAAAACCATGCCGTCGCCTGTGGGCGGCCTCGCCGTCATGCCGCCGGGCTCGCCGATGTTCGGCTAATGACTAATAGACACACTTCGAGTCGTCGGCCTTCCGGAAGTAGGACTTATAGTTTCGTGCGGTCGGATCCATGCATCCCACCAGGTTGAGGAGCTCGATCTTCCGAAACTGCGTGGGATGGGTTTCCGCCTGAAGGGCGATGTAGCCTTCCGCGAGCGGTTGACCGTCCCGCTTCACGGCCGGGTCGTAACCGCTTACCGCCCCTCCGCCGATCTGCGGTTCCGTGTATTCGAGCACCACTTCCCCATCGAGAATGTGCTGGACCGACTCGCTGCCGAGGACCAGCGCCTCGACCGTCACCCACTGATCTCCGTGATAGGTGCGGGAGGTGGATTGAACGCAGTGCTGCGTCACCAGTTCTCCGTCCATCACGACATGCGTCCCCGGGCTACACAGATTCGCGTTGGGACGCTCATTCTCACCGTCGCCTCCCAGCAATTGCACCTCGATGGAAATCGGAAAGTCCTGGTCGATTCCCATACTTCGGGCCGACTGGGAATGGAGCATGACGCCGTTGTTTCTGAAGGCCCAGTTGGGGCCGCCGGCCACCTGGTCGCCGACGAAACGGTACTCCACCCGCAGGCGATAGTGGGAAAACGGCTCTTCGTAGAAGATGTGGCCGAACTCGCCGTTGAATTCGTCCCATTCATCGTAGGACACCGTCAGAAGCCCATCATCGACCCGAACGGTGTTTCTGTAATTGTGGTTCAGTTCGAAACCCGTGAACTTGACATCCCATCCGGTTAGATCCCTGCCGTTGAAGAGCGCCATCCACTCTTCCGCGTCAGGGTCCACCCGATCCTCCACCTGACAACCGGCGAAGAAAAGAAGCGGAACCAGAGACAAGAGTCGGTTCATTTTCGGCATCATATGACTCCTCCTCCCTCAACCCAGCCACCCGCGCAATCGACCCCGGCGCTCTGGATCGATGTCCTGAAAGCGGCTACAGGGGCATCATCAACCGCGATCAGGCTTGTCGAGAGGAGGGTATCCCGGCCGGGCGAGAGGGTCAAGGGTTCGACGCGGGGTGTGTCGACGCGGGGTGTCGACGCGGGGTGTCGACGCGGGGTCGACTTGGAGAGATGGTCCGCCCGGTCCAGATCATCCCGCGGATCGGGGCCGAGCAGCGCTCCCGAGTATGCGCCACGTCCACGCCGGCAGTGCCGTTCGAGATCCGCTCCGTCGCCGGCGGCGCTCTCCTGGAGATAATATGGGCACGAGCGTTTCGTACCGTCGAGTTACTTGGGCCGTTCGGAAGGGGTATTCCCGGGTTGCCGTCCTGCTCAAGAATTGACCGCGGGGCCTCGATCAGCTGTCGATTTCAGGGTCTCCGAAACGACTAGAGGGTAGATGGAGGAGCCCCGATGACGTACCCTGCCCGATCCACCTGGACGAGAAGCGGCTCGAAGCAACGCCCGCGGACTTGGTGGAGGCGGTCGGCAAGGAGTGTAGGGCAGCTGTGAATGGGGTGGCTTTGAGGTACCGGTGGATGCGCAGACCGGTAGCTTTGGGTGTCGGCACCCCGCTCTTCAGGCCCCGCGCCGACCGGCCGCGGATGAATCCTATCGACACGCGGCCGCTGCGGGACGGGCGGCGTGATAATGCGTTACCGGAGAGTCAAATCATGAAATACCTGTGCCTTGTATACAGCGATGAATCGGCCCTGCACACGCCGCCCGAGAGTCCGGCGGATGCCGAGTGCATGGCTTACGCTCAGAAGGTCGAAGGCAGCGGCAAGATGCTCGCCGCCGAGGCGCTGCAACCGGTGTCGACCGCGACCACGGTGCGCGTGCGCGGCGGCAAGGTGACGACGACAGACGGGCCCTTCGCGGAAACCAAGGAGCAGCTCGCCGGGTTTTACCTGATCGAGGCGGAATGCCTTGACGAAGCCTTGCGGGTAGCGGCGGGGATTCCGGCCGCGCGCGTCGGCAGCGTCGAGGTGCGGCCGATCCGGCAGTTGCGGCCCTAGCTCGCAGGTATCGCCGGTTACCGAGTCAGCCTCTCGACCACCCGGAGAAGATCTTCCGTCTCCCCGGGGCGCGCCCGATCCTGCTCTGTGAGGCACGAGAAAGCTTCCTTGACTTGGGGAAGCTCTCGGATCGGCGAACTCCAATTACCATGCGGCGAGAACGCCTCCCATCACCGCGAAGGTCACCAGCCAATACCCCGCGTTGACCAGGAACAGGCTCGCGGGTCGGCACTCGAAGAGGTAAAGGACGCCGAGACCGCAGACGACCCAAACAGCCACCAGCGCTCCCGCACCCACCCCCCACGCCAGGTTCGCGCCCTCTCCGAGAAACATCGCCAGTTCGACGGCGGCGATGAGGATCAGAACGAACGAGCCGCCAAAGATGATCGCCGGGTTTCGGCTCTTCAGATCCTCCTCGCTGAGGCCGGCGGCGCGGCGCCAAGATCGCCCGAAAAGGGCCTGCGAATACCAGACGCCGCCGATCAGGAAACCGGCGAGGGTGGCGACGACGATAGCCCACGGATTCAAGTCAGACATCTCTGTACCCCTCCTACTTGGATTCCGGCTGGTTGCTCCGTCCGCCCAGCACGCTCGGCCAATCGATGGGCCCTTGTTCGAAGCGTTGCCTGAGTCTCTCCAGGGACCACCGATTGCCCCACTCGAAGTGCCGATACACGCCGTCGTAGGGATCGCCCCTCCTATAACCGGGTTGCGCGATGGTGACCCGGGTCCCTTGTGGCCCCGCCTCTTCGAAGAAGACAACCGTGTGGAGACGCTGGAAGATTTCGGCGTCGAACCGGGTGTTGGCGGGCGCCTGGATATTCTTCAAGGCGATCATCCGATGAGGGGAGTAGGCCAGGATCTCATTCTTGATGTTGCCCGGAGTTCCGGACTCGGCCTCGAGGTCATAGCTCGATTCGATGACGCCGCCGAGGCGGAAGTCCACCTCGGCGACCGGCGCCGCCCACGATCGGTACCCGTCGCTCGTGGTGAACGCCGCCCAGACCTCCTCCACCGTCGCGGGCACGACGATGCTTTGCTCGAGGATTCTCTCGCCGCCGGGGAGCGTGCGCGAGGAATCCTCGACCTCCGACCGTGCGGCTCCTCCCGCGGCCGTCGGGACGACGGCCAGTCCCACGCATGCGGCGAGCGCCGCGGCTCTCCTCATAGTCGACGGGATCACCTTCTCACCCTCCTTTCCTTTCGCGGGTGGTCTCCCCGCCGGCCGGCAAACGGTTCACAAGCTCGCGCAGCATCCGGACCGAGGCGTCGAAGGCCTCGAGCGTTCGGTGGGTGCGCGACTGCATCACGCCGCCTTCCATCACGGCCAGAACAAGAACGGCGAGGGCGTCGGGATCGATCTCCTGGGGAATCCGGTCTCCGGCGGCTTGGAAGCACTCGGCGACCCGCCTCCTCCAGCCGTCGAAGTTCTCCGCCAGGAGCTCCCGGACGGGCGGATCCGGCTCGTGCAACTCCAGCGCCAGGCTGCCGATGGGGCAACCGTACCGACATTCGCTGCCCGCGAGGAGGCCGCGGTACACCGCCAGGAGAGCGAACACCCGCTCGACGGGATCCTCGACACCGCGCCACGCGGGCTCGATCAGCATCTCGTCGATTCCATCGCGATAGGCGCGCAGCACGGCCAGGAGGAGGTCTTGTTTGGTGGCGAAAAAGTGGTAGAGGCTTCCGCTGTTGACCCCCGCGGTGCGCAGAATGTCGGCGACACTGGTCGACTGGTATCCCTTCTCGCTGAAGAGCGCCATGGCCACGGCAATGAGCCTGTCTCGAGTCGAAGCCGAAGAATA
>CAYRCA010000312.1:0-5681 GCA_964422565.1 uncultured Acidobacteriota bacterium
CAGGCTAGGACCGCGAGCCAAGGACTGAGGCCCCAAAGGGCTGAATCGTACCCGCGGGTCAGCGGCTTCCGGACGGTTGAAGCCGAGGCTGAGGTTGCCGAGGCGGAGTTCCGGAAGGGAGATGGAGAATCGATGGCAAAGGATAAGGGTCGGAATGCTTACAGGTACCCGGGTGTCTCGAAGGCCATGGACGGAACCGACGCAGCCGTATCCATGGAGACGGCGGGAAGCGAGGCGGGCGGCGTTTATCCGATTACCCCGGCGAGCAACATGGGAGAGGGGTTTTCGGAGGCGGCCGCCGCGGGAACGCCCAATGTCTTCGGGCGGCGCCTGATCTTCTTTGAACCCGAGGGCGAGCACGCCGCGGCCGCCGTGACGGCGGGCATGAGCCTGACCGGCATGAGGGCGGCGAATTTCTCGGCCGGACAGGGCATTGCGTACATGCACGAGTCGCTCTACGCGGCCGTCGGCAAGCGTCTGACTTACGTGCTCAACGTCGCCTGCCGCGCCATGACCAAGCACTCGCTCAACATCCACTGCGGCCACGACGACTACCACTCGGTGGACGACACGGGTTTTTTTCAACTCTTCGCCAAGAATGTCCAGGAGGTGGCGGATCTTACCCTCTGCTCCCACAAGATCGCCGAACTGACGCTGAACCCGGGGATCTGCGCCCAGGACGGCTTTCTGACGAGCCATGTCATCGAGACGCTGGCCCTTCCGGAACTGGATCTGGTGCGGGAGTTTCTCGGCGATCCAGGGGACATCATCGAGTGTCCCACGCCGGCGCAGAAGATTCTTTTCGGGGAGACCCGCCGCCGGGTCCCGGAACTGTTCAACATGGATTACCCGGCCATGCTGGGCGTCGTGCAGAACCAGGATTCCTACGCCCAGGGGGTGGCCGCCCAGCGTCCCTTCTTCTTCGATCACATCCGGGAGATCACCGACCAGGTTTTCGCCGAGTACGCCGCCCTGACTGGCCGCAACTATGCGAGAGCGACCGGTTATCGGGTTGAGGACGCCGATTACGTCGTGATCGGCCAAGGCTCTATCGTGTGGAACCTGGAGGAGATCTGCGACTACCTGCGCTCCGAGCGGGGGTTGAAGATCGGCGCGATCAACCTGACCATGTTCCGCCCCTTCCCCGACGACCTGGTGGCCGCCCTCCTGCACGGCAAGAAGGGCGCCCTGGTCCTGGAAAGGGTCGACCAGCCCCTGGCCAGCGACGCGCCCCTGCTCAGGGAGGTCCGGGGGGCTGTCCTCAAGGCAATGGAAAACAGCCGGAGCGGGAACGGACACCGTCCCTATCCGTCGGTGTGCGCCTATTCCTTCGACGAGGCGCCCGACTTCTACTCCGGCTGTTTCGGCCTCGGCAGTCGCGACACCCAGCCGGGGGATCTGATCGCGGCGATTCGCAACATGCTGCCCGAGAGCGCCCGCCGCCGGGTCTTCTACATGGGTGTCGACTTCCTGCGGAAGGGGGGCTCCGAGAAACTGAACGAGCACCAGGCGAAGATCCTCCAGGGGTACCCCAGGATCGCCGAGTTGGCGCTGGACCCGGAACCGAATGTGAATCTGATGCCGAAAGACTCGCTGTCGGTTCGCATTCACTCCGTCGGCGGCTGGGGCGCCATTACGACCGGCAAGAACCTGGCTCTGACGCTGTCGGATCTGCTGGGGATGCACGTCAAGGCCAACCCCAAGTACGGCTCGGAGAAGAAGGGACAGCCGACGACCTTTTACGCCACCTTCGCCCACGCCCCGATCCGCCTCAACTGCGACCTGCGATTCGTGGATGTCGTCCTCTCGCCCGATCCCAATGTGTTCCGCCACTCCAACCCCCTGTCGGGTCTCAGCGAGGGGGGGTCCTTCATCATTCAGAACGATCTGCCCACCGAGGAGCTCTGGCTGTCGTTTCCCTCTTGGGCGAAGGAGTACATCCGCAAGCACAAGATCAAAGTGTTCCATCTTGACGCCTTCGCCATCGCGCGGGACGAGGCGCCCACGCTGGAACTGCAGTACCGCATGCAGGGCGCCGCATTCCAGGGCGCCTTCTTCGCCGGTTCCCCCCTGATGGAGCGGGAGAACCTAGGAGAGAAGGATCTATTTGAGGCGATCCATTCCCAGTTGGACAAGAAGTTTGGCCACCGGGGCGCTCAAGTGGTTGAGGCCAATGTCCGCGTCATTACCCGTGGGTTCAAGGAGATGCAGCCGCTCGAGTACGAACGCCTGGCGGACAAGAGAGAGACCCTGGTTGAAATCGACGAGAAAGCGGCGGCTGAAACCCCGGTGGCCACCCCCGTTTCCGGTATCGCGGATCCGGCTCGCTTCTACGACCAGGTCTACGACCTGTACAAGATGGGGCAGGACCCCCTGGCGGATCCTTTTGCGGCGCTCAGCGCCATCCCGGCGGCGACCGGCACCTTCCGCGATATGACCAATATCCGCTTCGAGGTGCCCAAGTTTATCGCCGAGAACTGCACCGGCTGCGGTCACTGCTGGGTGCAGTGCCCGGATGCCGCGATCCCGGGACTGGTGACGGACATCGACCAACTCCTGTTCTCCGCGGCGAAAGAGGCGGGTAACGGGCGGCCGTTGAGCCGCTTCCCGACTCTGGTCGATTCCCTGAGCGGGGAGATCCGCCAACTCCTGAAGACACTGCCCAAGCCGTCCTTCGACGGCGTCCTGGACTTGGCCTATAAGAACGTCACCAAGGCGCTGGATCTCAACGACTCCGAGCGCGAGGCGATGGATTCGGAGTTCGCCAAGGTGGTCTCGATCCTGAGCCGCTTTCCGGTGGCCAAGACCGTTCCCTTCTTCGACGTGCCGGAGAAGAGGGAGGAAGGCTCCGGCGGCCTCCTGTCCATCACCATCAATCCCCAAGCCTGCAAGGGCTGCAACCTCTGCGTGGAGGTGTGTCCAGACGACGCGCTTGTCACTGTGAAGCAGGACGAGTCCATAGTGGACCGGCTTCGCGAGAACTGGAAGTTCTGGGAGCAGCTGCCCGACACACCCGACCGGTTCGTCCAGGTGCGGGATCTCCACGAGGGGATCGGCGTCCTGCACACCATCCTTCTCAAGAAGGCGAACTACCTGATGATGGTGGGCGGCGACGGCTCCTGTATGGGCTGCGGCGAGAAAACGGCGGTCCATCTGGTTGTCTCCGCGATCGAGGCTTCCCTGCAGCCGCACGTCAAGCGGTTCGTGGACAAAGTGGACGGACTGGTGGAAAAGCTGGACGCCAAGTGCCGGCTCCTTCTGGCCAAGGACGTCGATCTCGACGGCGTCTCCTCGTCCGCCGAGGTGGGTATTTCGCTGGCGGGGGATAACCGCGACCGCCTCCGGCAGCTCACCGGGATGCTCAAGGAACTGAAGGACCTGAGCTGGCGCTACAAGAGCGGTCCCAGCGGGAAGGGCCGGTCCGTTCTGGGGATGACCAACGCCACCGGATGCTCCTCGGTCTGGGGCAGCACCTATCCCTACAATCCCTATCCCTTCCCTTGGGCCAATCATCTCTTTCAAGACGCCCCGTCGCTGGCGATTGGAATTTTCGAGGGCCACATGCGGAAGATGGCGGACAACTTCGCCCTCGTTCGGAAGGCGGAGCTCGAGCTCGAGGACGCCTTCGATCCAGGAGTGCACGACGACTTTTTCCTGGCCTTCAATTACGAGAAGTTCACCAGCGAGGAGTTCCTGCTCTGCCCGCCCATCGTGGCCATGGGCGGCGACGGCGCCATGTACGACATCGGCTTTCAGAACCTGTCCCGTCTGCTCGCGTCCGGCAAGCCGTTGCGGGTTGTCGTACTCGACACGCAGGTGTACTCCAACACCGGCGGTCAGGCCTGCACCAGCGGTTTTTCGGGCCAGATTTCCGATATGGCGGCCTACGGACTCGCCCAGCGGGGCAAGGAGGAGCCGCGTAAGGAGCTCTCCCTGATCGCCATGGCCCATCGCACGTCCTACGTCCTGCAGTCCTCCCAGGCCCACCCGGCGCACCTGATGGGCGGCCTGCTTCGGGGCCTGGCGTCCCGCCGGCCGGCGATCTTCAACATCTACACGCCGTGCCAGACCGAGCATGGGATTCCCGACGACGCCTCCGAGCACAACGCCAAGCTGGCGTTGGAGAGTAGGGCCATGCCCTATATGATCTACGATCCCGACGCGGGGCCGTCCCTGACCGATCGTCTGAGCCTTGACGGAAACCCGGCCGTCGAGGCCGACTGGCCCACTTACGAGCTGAAGTACAAGGACGAGAACGGGAAAGAGCAGACCATGGTCCTGCCCATGACGATCGCCGATTGGGCGGCCACGGAGAGACGGTTCGGGAAGCACTTCAAGCGGGTGAATCCGGCCAAGATCAAGGGTGAGTTCGTCCCCTACCACGAGTACCTCAAGCTCTCGCCGGAGGAGGCCGAGGGCAAGACGCCGTTTATCTACGTTCTCACCCGGGACGGACGGCTCGATCGCTGGACCGTGGCCGAGGAAATGGTGGCGCTCGGGCGAGAGCGGCTCGATTTCTGGAACGAGCTACGCGAGATGTCGGGCGACCTGATTTCGCCGGACACACGGGAGCGGGTCGCGGCGGAGAAGGAGGAGGAGTTCGAGACGCGCCTGAGCGAGATTCGAGCGGAGTACGATGCCGAGATCGAGAGGCTGAAGCAGACCTACCCGCAGGATGTGGCCCGGCGCATGGCCGAGGCCCTGGTGGGTCAGACCGATTCGTTCAGCACCTTCATCTCGTCCATGGGGACCCCTTCTCCCGGCGCGGTTCCCAGGCCCGCCGGAAACGGACCGCAGCAGCGGCAGTCCGCAGTGGCCGTGGCCGAGCCGGAGGAGGAGGACCTCGGGATGGGTCCCTGGATCGACCAGGAGACCTGTACCTCCTGCGACGACTGCATGAAGGTCAACCCCAAGCTGTTCGTCTACGACGACAGCGGGAAGGCCGCGATTACGGATCCGAAGCTGGGCACCTTCAAGGACTTGGTGGTGGCGGCGGAGCGCTGCGCCTCGCAGTCGATCCACCCGGGAACGCCCCTCAACAAGAAGGAGAAGGGTCTGGACAAGTGGATCGAACGGGCGGCGCCTTTCAACGGGTAGGCGGTAAGCGCTCCGCGTTGGAATTCGTGGGCCTCCCGGAAACCACCGCCGAGACGCCGAGGGGCGCGGCGTATCCGGGGGGGGCAGGCCGCCCACGCGGCAACCACTCACCGCTAACTTAACTGAACTTAACCCAACTTCCGCGCTCGGGGGAGGGATTTCGGCCGATTTGGGCCCATTGAGGTCGACAAGTCCTTTGTTTTCAGCGGACGGTTTTCCGTATTCGCAATAAAGTGACTAAAATAACGAAGCATCACATGTTTTGTCAGATTGATGTGGTACACATAGTGACCGATGTATATCCGGAAGACCACGCGGACCTACAAGGGCAAGCGGTACACCAACCACCTGCTCGTCGAATCGGTCCAGACGCCCAAGGGTCCCCGCCAGAGGACGATCTGCTCGCTGGGCAAGCTCGCCCCGGGCCCCCGGGAGCAGTGGCTCGCCCTGGCCCACAAGCTCGAGGCGGCGCTGCGCGGCCAGGAATCACTGGAACCGCTCGACGAGAACGCCCAAGCGGTGCTGCGCAAGGTTCGGCGGGCTCGGCGGCCACACGGAAAGTATCCAGGTGATGCAGATCCCGA
>CAYRCA010000313.1:0-5654 GCA_964422565.1 uncultured Acidobacteriota bacterium
CGCATATCCCCGCGACAGCAGGGCCTGGGCCAGCCACACCAGGATCTTGTAGTCCTTGTTGCAGGTGAAGCAGTGGGAGAGGACCACCGCTCCCGGATCGGTGTCCGCCGTGCGCTGGAGGACTCCGGCCAGCCTCACGCCCTTGTGGCCCCGGAACTCGACGCGCCGCATGGTCGTTCTTGGGGTTCCCATGGCTCCCATTATCCCGGTCTCGGTTGACGCGGACAAAGCCGCCCCGAGGGGAGTCGGCACTCGGACGAAGCGAGGCGCAGGCCGGGCGCACTTTGAAGGAGGAGCGCCACGGTCTCGCAGATCGGCAGACCCACCACGTTGTTGTAACATCCCTCGATTCTGGAGACCAACGCCGCCCCCAACCCCTGGATCGCATAGGCGCCGGCCTTGTCCATCGGCTCTCCGGTGGCGATATAGTCCAGAATGTCCCGATCCGTGCGGGGGACCATGACGACTCGGGTAGTCACGACGGAGCCGACCATGGTTCACCTCCGGGCATCCCAGGCGACCAGCGCGGTGACTACCCGGTGCGGGGCGCCGCTCAGACGGGACAGCATCTCGAAGGCATCGCTTGCGTCCCGCGGTTTGCCCATCAGGGTTCCCTCGAAGTCGACGACCGTATCCGCGGCAAGGACCAGGGCCTCCTCGACCCGACCGGCCACCTCCTCCGCCTTGGCGAAGGCCGCCCGCGCCGCTGCATCGGTCGGAGCGACGCCCTCCGGAGCCGCCTCGTCGACACAACTCGGAATCACCAGGAATTCCCTCAGGACCTGGCCGAGAAGGGCCTTCCTCCGAGGTGACGCCGAAGCCAGAACGACCCGGGGTTCGAGGTTCATTGTCCCGAGAGTGTACCCGACTCCTCCGGCTCGTCCGGGTCCGCCTCCGCCTCAAGCACGCGAGCGAAGGTGGCCACGCGACGATACTGGGAAGGATAGGCCCCCACCTGGAGCAGCGCCGGACGCAGGTTCCAGTCGATGTGCAGGGCGTCGACGCCTCCGTCCGGCCCCCGGGTAAACCACAGGAACTCCTCGCGCTGGGCGCGATTGCGCCAAACGGCGCGGAAGGTGTCGTGATGCCAGTGCTCCAGATCGGCCATCATGTCGTCGTCTCCCCACAGGCGCAAGACCGGGCGGCCATCCTCCACCCACACCTCGGCGTCGGCGTACAACGGGTCGTCGTAGCGGCCGGCGAACCGATCCAGCGGTAGGCTTGGCCGAGAGTCCGCCTCGCGGAGAGCGTGGACCGCGTCCCGCTCGGCGTGAACCTGGGCGCGCTTTTCCCCGTACTCGTGGAAGATGGTCTCGTGCCAGTCCCGCCGCGGCAGATCCAGGTAGGCATCCATGATGTGATGGGCCAGGGCGCGCAGTAGATCGTTGTGCAGGTTGGTGGCGATGAAGATTCCCAGCTGCTCGTCGGGCATCAGCACCAGGATCGTGTTCATGCCGTCCACCGCGCCGGAGTGGCGCGAAACGTGGTGGCCCTCGTAGCTGGCCAGGCCCCAGCCCAGTCCGTAGGCGGCCAAGGGGGCGAAGGCCGGCTCGCGGACGACGTTCTGGGCGCGGTGCATCTCCTCGATTACCTCGGCGCTGAGCAGTCGCCGCCCCTCGTACTCACCCGCGCGGCCCAGGTGCAGCCGCATCCAGGCAGCGATCTCGACGGCGCTGGTGTGGATCGACGCGGCGGGGCCGACGGAGTCGAAGTCTCGCCGGGGAATCTCGACCACGCGACCGTCGATCTCCTGGTGTGGGAACGCCAGGTTGCCGCCCGACCGGAGTCGGCTGACGCTCGCGGTGCTGCGATGCATCCCCAAGGGTGCGAAGATGTGTTGCCCCACGAAATCCTCCCAGCTTGCGCCGGTGACTGCGGGAATCACCTCGCCCGCGACCATGTACATCACATTGGAGTAGACGAATCCGTTGCGAAAGGTCTGCTCCGGACCGAGATGACGGATGCGCTCGACCTGCTCGGAGCGCGTGCGGTTCGAAATCCATCTCAGCCGGTTGCCCGTCATGCGGCCCACTCCCACGCGGTGAGCCAACAGGTCGCGAATCGTCACGGTATGGGTGACGTATGGATCGTACAACTGAAAGCGCGGCAAATATCTGATGACCGGATCATCCCAATCGAGGCGCTTCTCGTCCACGAGGATTCCCAGAGCCGCGGCGGTAAACGCCTTCGTGACCGAGGCTACGTTGAACAACGTGTACTCGTTCACGGGCGACTCGTCTCCCAGCCGTCGCACGCCAAACCCGCGCGCCCAGACCAGTTCGTCATCCTTGACGACGGCAACGGCCAACCCCGGAACACCCCAATCCCGCATCCCTCTCTCGATGACATCCTCGATCCCGGCCAACTCATCCGGCGTCGCGTGCTGGGCTGGCAAAGGACTGGGAAGGACCAGAAGAAGGAACGCCGCGAGCGCCGCCGACCACCGGCTGAAAACCCCAGGTTCGATGTGCTTGGGTTGAGACGCTGTCGATCGGTGAGATGAAGAGTCGGCCATGGCGTTGCTCACTTTGTTATGAAGGGGGCGGAGCCCCCTTGGTCATCGACACGGAACCGGGGGGAGTTGCGGAGAGCCCGCGTCCGGGGGCGGAGGATAACATTGCGAACACCCCCGGCGGGCTTCCATCCCCGTCTCTGATTCACCCGAACACGGTAAAGCCTTCCTTCCGCGCCGCCTCGATAAGCTGGGCGTCCGCACAGGCGAGGTGTGTCCCCCGCAGCGACGAGGGCGGCCGCAAGCTGGACGGCGTCGCCCGCGCGCAGGGTGTGGACCCGCGGCAGGCGGAGGGCGCGATCGCCCAGCATGTCGGTCGGCAGCACCTCCGCCCAAGCCTGGGCCAACTCCTCGAGCAGAGCTAGAGCGCCGTCAAAAGTCCGGCATTGTCGAGATGCCCGCTGCGAAGTCGGCGGCCCAGCGCCGAGGCGCACTCGATGCGGCTGATCAAGACAGACTCCCCGCGAGGGACACCCCCCGGCAATCGGCTGAGGTGGTTTTTCGCGTAGGTTACACTGGCTCGTTTCACAAAGCCAAACTAGCCTACTCCTCCGACGCCAGTCAAATCGTCACTGGGGACTTCCGGCACGGGCCTCCTTCGCGATCCGAACGTCATCCCTCAGGTGGATCCGTCGAGGTGGTCAACCGCCCTCGACCAGAGTCCGGACGTCTGCACGGCGGCGCGTCACCCGGCGGCGGTCGAGAAACTCCAGCAGCGGAATGGCGTACTTTCGGCTCAAGCCCAGTACGTCCTTGAACTGGGGGACGGTGAAGGGCTGTCCGGGCGGATAGGCGCGGCGCAGCCGTTCTAGCAGGTCGTCGAGCTGCTCGGGCAGGACCACCACCTCGCCGGAGACGCGCAGAATCTCCCCTTGTTGAATGAGATAGAAATAGATGTCCCGGACCTGATCCCCGGGCCGCCCGAGGACATCGGCAAGGCCGTCGACTCCGGGCGACTGGAAGGGCTGCTCTCGGAGTATCCCGAGGATCTCGCCGCGCAGGCCGACCTGCTCGGGACTCAGTTGAACCTTGGCGCCGTGGAGTGCGACGACGGTGCCCCGGATGTCGATCAACCGCCTGGCCGCCAGTTCATCGAGAAGGAACTGGAAGTGGGCGGTGCCGCCGGTCTTGAGGAACCGCTCCTTGAGTTCCTCCCGCGACATGCCCGGCGCCAGAGGTTTGGCCTGGTGGAAGTCCCTCAGGACGGCGACCCACTCGTCGGCCAAGAGGTCGATGGCCGCCGCGTCCAGGGCCACCGGTGGGTCCTGATCGATCAGGACGGCGGAATCGACGTCGCCGAGGGTGGTGAGAATGCATTCGGGCGTCAGACCCGTCCGGGCGGTCAGCCGGTTGAGATCGATCCCCTCGATGCCCGCCCGCTCGATCAGGAACCGCAGCAGGGCGCGGCTCTTCTCCGGGCCCTCGCGACCAAGCTCGGGCGCCAGCGCGCGATAGGCTTCGACCAGGGTGGCTCGTTCTCCGCGGCGGTGTCTGGGAGGGTCGTTGCTCAGCACCACTCCCCCCGCCACGGTGACCAACGGGGAGTATCGCCTGAGAATGAACCGGTCCCCGGGGAAGCACACCGTGGGCTGGTCCAGCAGAATCCGGGCAAAACCCTCGTCGCCCGGCTCCAGGCTCTTGTCGGCCAGCAGGTGGAGTCTTCCGATCCGCTCGGAGGTTCCGATATGGAAGCGGATGGGACTCCGATGTCGCAACGGCGCCGGGGCCGACGGAAGGCTCCGGATGAGCGCGTCGATCTGGCGGGCGGAGCGGGCTCGACCCTGGGAGGACAGCGCCATTCCCCGAGTCAGGTCGTCCTTCCCGACTCCCGACAAGTTCAGCGCAGTTCTCTGCCCCGCCTCGGCCTGAGGCGCGGATTCACCGAAGATCTCGATTCCGCGGACCTTCGAGGAGAGGGACGGGGGGAGGATGTCGACGGCCTCGTCCTGAGTCACCCGGCCGGTCAGTGCGGTTCCCGTCACGACGGTGCCGAAGCCCTTGACGGAGAAGACCCGGTCTATGGGGAGGGTGAAGAACCGGTGCGTCACCCGGAACGAGAGTTCGTCCCGCTCGATCCGCTCCAGCTCCGCCAAGAGGACATCCCTCAGCTCCCCCAGGTTCTCGCCCGTAAGCGAATCCACGGCGACTACGGGCGCGTCCTCGAGAAAGCTTCCCCGCACCAGGTCCCGAACCTCCTCCTCGACGAGCTGAAGCAGTTCCGTGTCGACCAGGCTTCTCTTGCTGAGAACCACAATCCCCCGACGGATGCCGAGGAGTCGACAGATGTCGAAGTGCTCGACGGTCTGCGGCATAACCGATTCGTCGGCGGCCACGACCAGGAGCAGGAGGTGAACTCCGCCGATTCCGGCCAACATGTTCTTGACGAACTTTTCATGTCCCGGCACATCGATAAACCCGACCCGGAATCCCTCCAGGGTCAGGTGGGCGAAACCGATGTCGATGGTGATTCCCCGGCGCTTTTCCTCAATCAGCCGATCGGTGTCGATGCCGGTCAGGGCCCGCACCAGCGCGGTCTTCCCGTGATCGATGTGCCCGGCGGTTCCGACGATGATGTCCCTCACCCTGTCATCCAGTCCATTCCGAATCCTTGAGATCGCCGGAGGCGGCCGCTTCGGGTCGCGCCCCGGCAGTAAACCATTCAGTGAAGCGGGGGATCCGGGCAAGAATTCGCCCGGGATCCAGGGAAGGGCCGCCGCGATTCCACGTGGCCACCAAGGGATCGGCCTGATCCGATCCAGGGAGGACGCGCGAAGGCCCGTCGGAACCATTCTTCGTGTCCCTTCGTGTCCCTTCCTAAATGGTTGTCCTTCGTGACACTATGTGGGCCGCCCCCATCCGGCCCCTTCGCCGAATAATCGCTCCGGCCCCCGAAACCGCTCTCATTTTAGTGCAAAAGCGAGTACTCTATGGGAAAGGGCTATTTTTGACACCCCGGCTCGCCGGTCGATAGAATGGCCGCTTTTGTCCCGGGGACAGGACCCATGCTGGAAGGCCTTTCGTCACGATTGCAGCGGACGCTCCGCAACCTGAAGGGTGAGGGGCGCGTATCGGAGAACCATCTCCAGGAGGCGATGCGGGAGATCCGGCTCGCTCTTCTCGAAGCGGACGTCCACTTCAAGGT
>CAYRCA010000314.1:0-5651 GCA_964422565.1 uncultured Acidobacteriota bacterium
TTTAGCAGCGACTGGTCGCGCAGGCTCAGGCAGTAAGCCGCGGGCGAATCACCCAGCTGCCACGGCAGGCGGCAAGGCTGGGCGCACGACCCCCGGTTCCCGCTGACGCTGGTTTTCAATCATTCGCGCTATCGCTACAGCGAGCCGTGGTACTACGGCGTCAGCCACGGCATGGCCCTGGTATTCATCTTCCGTCCCGGGGATCGGGTGCGCCTGACGCAGTCGCCTTCCGGCGGGGGCCGGGGGAATCCGGCGTGGGATTTCCAGTATTTCATTGCGGATTACGAGGTCGGCGGGCGGTACCAGCTGGTGATGCGGGCGATGTACGTGCCTTACGAGTCCCCGGAGCAGATCGAGCGGATCTCGGCGCCCCACAGGGAGGCGTTGGCCGGCCGTTAGCCAACCCGGATGATGACGGAGCGCTTCCCGTCTGGTGACGGGCCGATCTTCAAACCCCGCAGGTATAGCTGGGGAACGGGTTGGCGCGGGTCTTCCGCTGGAGGTGGCGCGTTTTTCGGTTGGGCGGTCTCCCCGGTTCCGTTGCTTACTGCGGGCTCCCACGCTAGCGCCTCGTTCAGCCGGCGGCGAGATATCCCTTGATGTTCGGCTTCACGGTCTACAACTTCGGCAACAGCAAGGGCGAGTTCGAATTTCCACAAGCCGGCCAGGCGGTGTTGGGTGGGCATGCCGTAGTGGCGGTCGGTTACGACGACGCCAGGAAGATCGGAAAGCACAAGGGCGCCCTGAAGATCCGGAACTCTTGGGGCAAGCAGTGGGGCGAGGAAGGCTACGGCTGGCTCCCCTACCGTTACGTGGAGGCGGGCCTCGCCGTCGATTTCTGGGGCCTCTTCAAGCAGAAATGCGTCGACACGGGAAAGTTCAACTGAAGACCACCACCGAAGTTCCGGCCCAAGACGGGTGTAGACATCACCGCGCCCTTTAGCTCCGATCCTTCGTCGGTCTGAGGGGCCGAGATCTTGAGAGCTCGGGGGCGAGCGTCTTTGATGGGGTGCCGAGGCTTGGGTCGGCTTCGGGGCGATCTTCGCGCCAACGCCTACGTCGGGCTTGCGCGTCCCGCTGAAGGACTTCGGACTGCGATCTGACGTCCGGGATAAGGGGCAGAAGATGAAGAACCCACCGGTTATGTGGTCGGTTTCCGCGGCGATCCTTGTCGGGCTTTCACTCCTCGTTCAACCACCCCAGGACCCGATTCCCTCGCCGGAGCCGGGCGGTCGGGGATCCATCATCGGCAGAGTGGTTTCCTCCGATGGGGTCGCCATCCCGGGAGTTGAAGTCACCGCGACCCGGCTTCCCGACGGTCCGGGGTGGAGCACAGTCACAGCGGAAGACGGGGCCTTCCGATTTTCCGCACTGGCTCCGGGACACTACCACATTCGGGTGAGTTCCCCTGGCTTTAGGGAGCTAACCCAGGATATCAGCGTGGACTCAGCGGAAACCGCCCGGCTTACCCTTGTCTTTGAAATTGGGCCGATACCGGACGCGGACCCCGCTTCGGGAGGGACGGGCGGCCGCGGCGGGGATATCCAGGTGTTCGAGAAGCGGCTGGCGGACGATATCGAGGTCCAGGAATGGCTGGCGGAATTGACGGGGGATCACGAACTCATATCCGTCATTCCGGTTGAGAATGAAATTAGTCTCTTTGTTGCTGAGAGGCTGGGCGCGGAGGGGCGACGGGCCGAAGTCTACCATGTCCACCGCCGGTTGCAGGCGGCCGACCTCCAAAGGCGTCTCCGCTTTCGCCCGAACCACACCTTCTTGGGTCTCCACTTCCTGACCGAAGACTCCTATTTACTGGTTGTTAGAGATGAATAGAGACAGATCGACGGACGCCGAGGGCACCGCCAAACAGGCTTCCTCGAAGCCAAGATGGCTGATGTTCCTCGAATCCTCCGGCGGTGCCGCGATGGTGACGGTACTTATCGGGGGGCTGTTCGGGCAGCTTATTACCAACTCCATCCAGAGTTGGAACAAGGAACGGGAATTTCAGCATATGTGGCTTCAGGAGCGAGGGAAGATGGCGCTCGAAGGCTACAAGGAATACGTTGCCGGGGCGTTTCAAACCGTGCGAGAGTCCTTCGATCAGGTGGGCGCCATGGCTGCGGCCGCCAGGGACATCATTATCATCACCCAGCCCGGTTTCGACACCTCCGACAGATCGCCTTTCTCCGGTGAGGAATTGCGGAAGCTTGTGGAGCAGAAGTCAACGATCCGCCAGCGCTTCAACGAGCAGGATGCGGAGTGGAGGCGGGGCAAGCAGACATTGGGCCTTCTCGTGACCTTCCATCATGGAGGGAAACCCGAGGTTGCGCGGACGTGGAGCGGGGTCGCGGCCTCGGTGGACGGCTATGTGGCTTGCGCCAGGCGTTGGTACCTCGATCACCTGGGAGAGCCGACGCCGATGGGCGAGGCCTGCAGAGAAGAGGAGGAGGCGCTCAACCATGCTCTTTCCGCGTTCCACCGTGAGCTGGAAGCGGCGCGGCGCTACCGTTGGGAGGGCTGGGAGACCCCGGAGAATATGAAGAGGGCGCTCGCCGAAAGCTCGGGGAAATAGGCATGAAGCGCGGAGACTTTCCGGACGTGCACACTGAAGAATACGTCGTTGACAAATCGCCGCCCAACGCTACGTTCGGCGGCACTTGTCTTGCGCCTGCGGAAATTCATTCCCCGCCTAGAATGCGGAGGTGAAAGATGCCGACCGAAGCCGCGAACCTTCCGATCGGCCCGCGTTACGTGCTCCAGGGGCGTGTGGTGACGATGGGCCCGCAAGGCGTCCTGCCGAGAGGCGCCATTTACGTCGATTCCGGCGAAATCAGGGCCGTCCGGCGAAGCGTCGATGCACCCCCGGAAGGCTTTGCGGACGTACCCCGCATCAACACGGGCCATACGATCTATCCCGGTTTCATCGAGCTGCACAACCACCTCTCGTACAACGCGATGCCGCTCTGGGACGTGCCCCTCAAATACACCAACAGCGGGCAGTGGAAGAACCATGCGGAGTACCGCCGGCTTATCACCAAGCCTGCGCAGGTACTCGGACAAACGGCGGGGGTCGTCGAGGCGGTCGTGCGCTTTGTGGAGTGCAAGTGTCTCCTCGGCGGCACGACCACAACGCAGGGCGTGACCCTAGCGAACGCAGGCGGGATCGTGGCGTTCTACGAGGGACTCGTCCGAAACGTAGAACGACGATCGGATGATCCCCGGCTGCCTCGGGCGGGAACGCGTATAGCGAATCCCGCCACGGGTCGCGCGCGGGACTACCTCGAGACCCTCGGAACGCACACGTGCTACCTGCAACATCTGAGCGAGGGCGTCGACACGACCGCACGCAACTGGTTCCACCGGCTGCGGATCGAGGACGGCGAATGGGCACTGACGGATGCCTTCTGCGGTATTCACAGCACCGCTCTTACGGAGGACGATTTCCGGATCATCGCCGAGCACGGCGGAACGATGGTCTGGTCGCCGCTCAGCAATCTCCTCCTGTACGGGAAGACGGCGGATATCCGCTCGGCCAGAGAATCGGGCATCCTCATCGGGATCGGGTGCGACTGGGCTCCCAGCGGGAGCAAGAACCTGCTCGGGGAGTTGAAGACGGCTTGGTTGGTCAGCGAAGAGGAGGGAGGCGTCTACACGCCGGAAGAGATCGTGGCCATGGCGACGATCAATGCCGCCCGGATTCTAAAATGGGACGAGGCGCTCGGCTCCATCGAACCCGGAAAACGCGCCGACCTCGTCTGCATCGACGGGCAACGGGGAGACGATTTTCTGCGGGTGATCCACGCACGCGAAACCTCCATCACCCTCGTCATCATCGACGGCGTGCCACATGCGGGGCAACGCCGCCTGATGAACGCGTTTCAGCTCGGTTCCGAAGAGATCAGAGTGGGCGCCTCCACGCGGGTGCTCTATCTCGATCAACCGGACACCCATCCCCTGGTCCGGGAGCTCAGTCTTACCGACGCCACGCGGCGCCTTCGGCAGGCCATGGGAGACCTGCCCGCCCTGGCGGCGAAGCTGGATGCTGCGGAGGCTCAAGGGCTGTTTGCCGGAAGTGTGGACGAACAGGGCGCCGTCTGGCGCATCGTCACCGATTTTGAAGAGGAAGACCGTGACCTGGAGGAAGCGCTGGGTCTCGCCTCGTTGCCGTTCGCAGAGTTCGTGCAGTCGATGGAGCTCGAGCCCATCACCATCGCGGATGATACTCGGTTCCTGCGCAAGCTCGTCGCCGCTCGAAACCTGCCGGAGTACGTCAAGAAAGGGCTTCCGCCGCTTTTCGGCAGGCGCATTCCCCTGTCGGAGAACGCCGGGTTCCTGCTGGACGCACCGGAACCGGTTCCACCACAACTGCTCGAGACGCAGGACTTGAAGACGGTGCTGCGGGTCTCCGGAGAACTCAGTCTGAACGATCGGAAGCGGATCGTGGATCAAGCCCTTCCGCTACTCGAACAGAACTACGTACACCTGCCCTTTAAACGCGCCATGCATGCGGTCGATCCGGTGCAACGGCTCAGATTGCTCCGGCATCGGCTCGACCAGATGCACGAAGAAAATCTGCCTCCCGAGACGAGATTCCACAACGAAGTGACCCACATCTTCACTTCGCTGCGGGATCGCCACACCGTGTATCGTCTGCCGGTGCCGTTCAAGCATAAGACGGCGTGGCTTCCTCTCCTCATTGAAAGCATCACCGAACAGGACGAACGCAAGTACCTCGTCACCAAAGTGGTGGCGGACGCGGGACCGGAGCACTTCGTACCGGGTGTCGAAGTGCTCTACTGGAATGGCACCCCCATCCATGCGATCGTGGAGCAGAACGCGGATCGACAGGCCGGCAGCAACGCCGCAGCCCGGTATGCGCGCGGCCTGAACTCCCTAACGATCCGGCCCTTGGCGCAGGGTCTGCCTCCCGAGGAGGAGTGGGTAACCCTGCGCTATCGGGATCTCGACGGCGTCGCGCGCGAATGGACGCAGGAATGGCTGGTGTTCGAGCCGGGTAGAGGGATGAGCAGCCTCGATCCGGAATCGCTATCGACCGAGGCCACAGCCGTCGGACTCGACGCGCAGACGGACGATGTGCAGGAGGCGAAGCGGGTTCTGTTCGCAGGGAGGGTCGTGCTGGAGGAAACCCGCGTCGACAGAGACCCCTCCCGTCATCTCGTGTCCAACACCACGGATGGACCCGCGACGCTCCTGCCGACGGTCTTCCGCGCCCGGCCGGTCGAAACCGAGCACGGGACCTTCGGCTACGTTCGCATTTTCACGTTCAACGTCCGAGACGCGGGGGAATTTGTGGATGAGTTCGTCCGGCTTGCGGACCAACTCCCGAAGGACGGCCTCATCATCGATGTCCGCGGAAACGGGGGTGGCCTCATTCACGCCGCCGAACGTCTGCTTCAGGTGCTCACCCCGAGACATATCGAGCCGGAGCCCGCTCAATTCATCAACTCGCCGCTGAATCTTCAGCTCTGTAGAGCCTTCCGGACGCCTTCCGAGCGTTTTCCGGGGTTCAGCCTCGGCGAGTGGGAGGAGTCAATAGTACAGTCGGTGGAGACCGGGGCCATCTACTCCCTGAGCTTCCCGATCACGCCCGTAGAGTCCGCAAACGATATGGGGCAGCGGTATTTCGGTCC
>CAYRCA010000315.1:0-5639 GCA_964422565.1 uncultured Acidobacteriota bacterium
AGTGTCCTGACCGCTCTCCGCTCGGCCTCAATAGGACATCGGCGTCCGCCGGACACCGATTCGGACATTGCTTCGGCGTTCCTTTCAGCCTGGAGATACCTGGTCTCATCCTCCCGGAGACTCTTGATACAACCTAAATTCGGTGTCCCCCCGCCTCATCCAGATCGTGAACCGGGTGGGGCCGCCTTCCGCGGATTCCAGCGAAAACCGGAAACCGTGGTGCAGCAGGATCTCCTGGATGAGGGTGAGGCCGATCCCTTGGCCGTCCGGCTTGGTACTGAAAAACGGCGTAAAGAGGTGCTGCCGGATCTCGTCGGAGATTCCGGGGCCGGTGTCCTCCACCGCGACGAATGGGCCGCGGCCGTTTCCGCCAGGCCGGAGGGTGATCCTGCCCTCCTCCCCGATGGCCTCCAAAGAGTTCTTCAGGATATTTATGAAGACCTGCTCCATCTGGTTTTTGTCAATCGAAACGGTCGTCACTTCGGGATCCACGTCCCACTCCAGGCGAATCCTGCGGCGGCGGAATTCGGCACTGAACAGGGAGACGAGGTTCTCGAGCAGGCGCCGCAGATCGCAGGGCCGCGGTTCGGGCAGCGGCAGGCGGATCACATCGGCGAAACGGCGCATGAAGCCGTTCAGGCGTTGCGCCCGCTCCCGGCCAACGGTCAGGGCCGTCACGAAGTCCTTTCGGTCGGCCTCCGCGATCTGAGCGGCGTAATTCCCGCAGGACTCGAGCAGGGAGCCGATGGCTCCGACGGAGTTGTTCACCTCGTGGGACATCATCCGGATCAACTTCTCGTAAGCCCGTTTCTCCGATTGGCGCAGCTCCTCGGTCAACTCCTCCAGCAACACAAACTGTCTGCCGAAGCCGCGGTCGAAGAACTGAGACTTCTGGCACTTCAACCGGCGGTTGCCCTGGAAGGCAATAACGCTCGCTCGGCCGATCGGGAGGTCGGCCAGGTGGCGGCCCAAAGGCTTGTCCATCTCGGAGAGCTGTGTCCCGCGCGTCTCGTCAAGCCTTCGCTGAAGGAGCCGCTCGGCGCTCGGATTCAGATCCGAGATCCCGCCGTCGTAATCCAGAATCACAATTCCCGACGGCGAAGCGGTAACCACTTCGTGGAGGAAGTGATGCTGCTCGGTTGCCATCAGCCGTTCCTCGCGGAGAGCGTCGATCATGCGGTTGTAGACCCGGACCAGTTGGTCCATCTCGGTCTGTCCGGTCTCCAGGAACTTGCATGTGAAATCCCGTTCACTCATGAGCTCGGCACCAGTGCGGATGAGTTCGAGCGCCACGAAGAAGGCCCGGACCAGCAGGACGCCGAAGACAATCGAGAGGGCAAAAAACAGCTCAACGACTAGAAGCCAGATCCGATTGTCGAAGAAGACGAAGACCGCCATCCCCGCCCATACCAAGTGGATGACGACCAGGTACGTGATGATCTTGGCGCGCAGAGTCATAGCCCGCCCCCCGGGGTGGTCGAGACGAAAGTTGATCTACCGCTGACATTCGGAGCCGTCCCGCGATTCGCCCGGGCCACGGATTTCCAAGGCCGGTCCGGCAAACCCGGGCAATGCGTGGCTGAAGTGAGCTGTGACCCCTCCCTACTCCAAGCCGTACTTCTCCATCCGCCGGTACAGCGCCGGACGGCTCATCCCCAGGGCTTCGGCGGCCCTGGACACGTTTCCCGCGTGGTGATGAAGGCACTTCGCGATCATCGCCTTCTCAATTTCGTCCAGAGTCATGCTTCCCGCCGAGGGCAGAGGATCCTTCGAGCTTTCACGAAGCTCCATGGCAAGAGCCATGTCGAAGTCGCCGACCTCGAGCAAGTCCTCTCTGCCGATCAAAACGGTGCGCTCCAGGACATGCTTGAGCTGCCGGATGTTGCCAGGCCAGGTCTGGACCTGAAGCCAGCGCAGCGCCCCCTCTTCGACCCTCAGGTTTCTCCGGTAGACCGCGCCGATGCTCCCGAGGAAGTGATCGACCAACACGGGAATATCCTGGGGACGTTCGCGGAGCGGGCTGAGGTGAACCGAGATCAAGTTGAGTCGGTAGAGAAGGTCCTCCCGGAATTCACCCTTCTCGATCATTTCGACCAGATTGCGGTTGGTGGCGGACACGACGCGAATATCGAGGCTCCGGGTGACGCTCGAGCCGAGGACTTCATAGGTGCGGTCCTGAAGCACACGAAGCATCTTCACTTGGGAATTGGGATCGAGGTCGCCAATCTCGTCGAGGAAGATGGTTCCCTTGTTGGCCATTTCAAAACGGCCTTTTCGGTCCTGACGGGCGTCGGTAAAGGCGCCGCGCACGTGCCCGAACATCTCGCTTTCGAACAGGGTCGACGATATCCCCCCAAGGTTCACTTTGACGAAAGGCCCGTTCTTTCGGCGGCTGTTCCGATGAATGGCCTCGGCGACGAGCTCTTTTCCGGTCCCGCTCTCTCCGGTAAGGAGGACCGAGGCATCGGTTCGGGCGACCCGACCCACCAGTTCGAGCATCCTCAGAAAGCGCGGATCCCGACCGACCAAACTGCGGAAGTCGTAACGGGCATCGAGGGCTTTACGGCTCAAGGCGGTGTCGCGGATACGGGACTCCTTTACCAGGCCAAGCGCCGTCTCAATCGTCTGTATCAGTTGCCGGTTGTTCCAGGGCTTGGTGACGAAATCGGCGCCGCCGGCCTTTACGCCTTTGACCGCCAGCTCGATCGATCCCCAGGCGGTAATCAGGATGACTGGAAGTTCCGGCTTCCGTTCCTTGACGCGCCGCAGGAGCTCGAGCCCCTCCTCCCCGGTTGTCTTTCGGGAGAAGTTCATGTCCTGGATGACGAGCTCGAAGGAGCCCGTTTCCAGCTGCCGAAGCGCTTCCTCGGGAGTGGACGCCGCTCTTGAGGAATAGCCGTGCTGCCTCAGAAGCAGCTCCAGGGAAGCGGTCACCGATGCGTCGTCATCGACTACCAAAATCACAGATACCGTCCCGCGCCGGCGAGATTTCTACTCCCATCGCAAAGCCTCCACCGGCTGCACCCGGGTGGCCATCCGGCTGGGATAGAGGCCGCAAACCAACGTGACTCCGTAGATGACGGCCAGGGAGACCACCAGAGCGTAGATATACACCGAGGTCCTCAAAAATCCAAGCAGATCGAGCAGGGGCATCTGAACAACCACCAGAACCCCAAGCAACAGCCCCGCCGAAGCGATAACGAGAAGCTCGCCGAGGACCTGATGATAGATGGAAGAGGCGGCCGCTCCGAGGGCTCTCCGCAAGCCGATCTCCGTCGTCCTGCGCGAGACGTCCTGCCAGACGACGCCCACCAGCCCGAGGGCGACCATGACGATCAGAAAAGAGACCACGATGCCCGCCGCCATCATCGGCGCCATCTGCAGTTGAAGCATGGACGCCCTGGTCTTGACGATGGGATCGATGTCGAAGGTCCAATCGGGATTGATCGACCGCAGGCGGCGAGCCAGGGTCTCCTCGAAGGCCGCCGTGGTTCCGGGCCGCAACCGCATCACGAAGTCCCAGCCGCGGCCCTTGCCGGGAACAGTCCGTTCAAAGACGTAGCTTTCCGGCCTCGAAAACTCTCCGTCCTTGCGGAAGTCGGATATCACCCCCACGACCCTTTTTTCCCTGCGAGGGGAACCGGACGAACCGCCGGCTGCTGCTTCCTTCGAGGAGTCCTGCTTGACGGAAATATCCTTTCCGATCGGATCCTCGTCGCCGAACAGTTCGCGCGAGAGCATCCGGTTGATCACCACCGGGTCCCAGGCCAGGCCGTCGTCCTCGGCGCCGAACCACCGGCCCCGAACGACCTGAAGCCCGAGCACCTGCGGCAAATCGTCGCTGGCCTGGTTCCTGGTTGACCGGACCCGCTTGCCGCGATGTTCGAATTGGCCGCTGTTCCAGCTGGCGGAGTAGGGTGTCTGGGCCATGATCGCGACCGCCTCGATTTCGGGCATGGCCTTCATGGCTTCGTAGAAAGAACGGATGAATCTCCCCATCACCTCGGGGCTGTCCCGTTCCAGGTCCGCAAGGGTCGAAAGCGACGTGCCCACCGCCCAGACGTCCTCGTAGTCATAGCCCAAGGGACTGTAGTAGTTGACCACATAGTGCCCAATCATCGTCAGGGCCGCGAACAGGACCAGGAAGCACGCGAAGATTTCCAGCGTAATCAGGATGTTCCCTCTTCTTCGGTTCCAGACCAGCTTGAGTAGATGCTTGATCATAGGACCCTCCTTTTCAGAGCCTCGACGGGGTGCAGGCGCGACATCTTCCAGGCTGGGTAGACGCCGGAGAAGAGGCCGAAGAAAACAGCCAGGACCAAGCCGTAGAAGAAAATCCGCATATTGATGGTCAATTGCGCGTAGGGAATCAACCCGCTGCTGTTGATGAAATGCAGCACCAGCTGGGAACCAGCGAAAGCCAGCATTCCCCCAAAAAGGGTCAAGACAACGTTCTCGATAACAAACTGCCCAACGAGCGTCCAGGAGGAGGCCCCGAAGGCCTTTCTGACTCCGATTTCCGAGGAACGCTCACGGATTCGGCTGACGTTGATGTTGACGAGGTTGATCGTCGGCAGAAGCATGAACAGGAGCATGGCAATGAGAAGAACCGTCATCAGGTGGCCTCCGAACAGCTCCGCCGATATGGTTCGGAGCAGTGTCTCGGGTTGCCCTTCGATGCTGTCGACGAATGACGGGTCGGGATACTCCACGCGGGAGAGCATGCTCCGGAACTCTTCATGAATTCCCGCCAGATCCGCCGGGCTGCTGGCCATGATGGTCGAGAAGAACATGCCGTTTTCGAATTCCGTTCTGTAATGATCGGATCTCCTCGTGCTGATGGGCACCCAGATATCGGCAAAGGGTGTGAATCGCAGCATGGGAACGTCGGCGACAACGCCCACAACCGTGAAATTCCGGCCCTCCAGTTCGATCGTACGGCCGACCGCGGGCTGCGAGCCGAAAAAGCTTCGGCGCGTGGTGTCGTTGATGACGGCCACCCGGTTGCCCCTGCTCTCGTCGTCTCGGCCGAACGGGCCTCCCTCCAGGAAGTTGAATCTGAAGATCTCCCAGAATTCTCCGTCAACGTACTTGATCCACGACGCGATCTTGGTACCCTCCCGATAGGAGGCCACCTGCATGAAGATGCTGTGAATGGATACTGCTTCGGGTTCCGTCAGCGTGCGGACGTATCGTTCGTGGAAGGCATAGCCGGCGGGACCGGTGCTGTTCTGCTGCGGGCCCGTGGCTCTGACCAGGTAGAGCGTCACGACTCGATCCACATTGGTTTCGGGCGGCTGCGGCCCAAAGACGTGGTCGTAAAGCGCCACGGCAACCACCAGAACCACGAGGGTGAGCGTGATTCCGAACACGCTGATAAACGTGAAAAACTTGCGCCTCAGAAAGACCTTGAATGCGGTCTTGAAATAGTTTCTGAGCATTTCGGGCTCCTATCCCGTAGCCATCGTCAGTTGACCTGTCGTCCGTCGAACAATCGGACGATCCGGTTTGTGCGCTGCGCCATCCGGGCATCGTGGGTCACCATGACCACCGTGGCACCATCCTCCTGGTTGAGGCCCTCCAGGATCCTCATGATCTCCTCGCCCATTTGGCTGTCCAGATTGCCGGTTGGCTCGTCG
>CAYRCA010000316.1:0-5637 GCA_964422565.1 uncultured Acidobacteriota bacterium
GGTTAGGAATTGGGAACTCCCGTCCCCTGGTAAAGAGTTCAAGGAAGTTCAAGGTTAGGCTTCCTGGATGCCGGCGGCGCCGCCGGCGATACACACCCGATACGGGAAGGTTCCTCGCTCCGGGTTCCCGGCTCCCGATTTCCCGTCGAACCCCGGCCTCCCGGTCGTTCAGGATCCCGCGGACCCGACGGCCGAGGCGAGCCGCTGTCCCCGGAGGGCGACCCGCACCAGGGTGACGTACAGGGTGGGCACCACGATCAGGGTAAGGATCGTCGCGAAACCCAGGCCGAAGATGACCGCAATCGCCATGCTCGCCCACCACTGGCTGGACTCGCTGCGAACCGCCCACTCCATCAGGTGGAAGTCGTAGCTGATACCCGAGGCCATGGGCACCAGCCCCAGGATGGTCGTCGCCGCCGAAAGCAGTACCGGCCGCAGCCGCACCGTTCCCGCCTCCACCGCCGCCTCGACCAGGTCCCTGCCCCGTTCCCGTAGCTGCCGAGTGTAGTAAAGCAGGACGATGGCGTTGTTGACCACCACGCCCGCCAGACTGATCACTCCCACGCCGGTCATGATGATCGAGAAGGGCATGGGAAAGACGAGGAGACCCATGAACACTCCGATCAACGACAGGATCACGGTGGTCAGGATGATTATCGGAACCACCAGGCTGTTGAACTGGGCCACCAGGATCATGGTGATGGCGAGCAGCGCGAAGAGGAAGGCCCGCGCCAGGAAGCTCGCCGCCTTGTCCTGTTCCTCCTTCTCCCCCGCATAGCGGAGTTCGTAGCCGGACGGCAGGGGCAGATCGTCGAGGATGCTCTGGACCTCGGCCAGCACCTCGGTGCTCAATCGCCCCTCGGCGTCTCCCGTCACCGTGACCACCCGCCTCTGGTTCAAATGCCGCACTGTGCCCAAGCCGCCCCGGTACTGGAACTCGCCGAACGAACTCAAGGGCACCGCCCGTCCCATGGCGTCGGGAATGTGCATCTTCAAGAGATTGTTGACGTCCAAACGCTGACTCTCCGGCAGCCGGATGGTGATGTCGTACTCGTCGCGAAACTGGCGGTAGGTGCCCACCTTGTTTCCGAGTATGGCCGTCTTCAGATAGTTGGCCGCCATCGCCGTGTTGATGCCCAGCAGCGTGGCGCGCTGGCGATCGATCCGGAAGACGATCTCGGGCCGGGATGTCTCGTGGTCGCTGCGCAGGTTCACCAGGCCCGGCACGTGCTCGATGGCGCGTCGGGCCCGCTCGCTGATCGCCTCGAGCGCGCGGAAGTCCTCGCCCATGATGCGAACGGTGACGGCCGCGCCGGTGGGCGGCCCCATTTCCTCCTGATTGATGTCGATCTCCGCCCCGGCCAGATCGGACAGCCTTCCCCTCAGCTCGGCGATGATCTCCGATGACGGCCGTTTCCGAACTTCGTAGTCGTGAAACAGGAGGGTTACGCTGCCGATGTGGGGCCCATGGCCCGAGGGCCCGAACGAGGCGCCGCCGCCGACTCCCACGTTGCTGACATAGTGCTGCAGATGCTCCGAGTACTCGGGCAACCGGGCCTCGATAATCCGGATGACGCGATCGGTCTCCTCGATTGCCGTGCCCTGGGCGGTCCGCACGTCGACGTTCGCCCGCCGCGGGTCGAAGTCGGGGAAGAGGACGACTCCTTGCCCGAACTTGGAGTAGAGCAGCAGCACCGTGACCAACGTCATGCCCGCCAGGCTCAGGGTGACGAACCGGTACTCGATGGCCAGCCTGAGAAACCATCGGTAGCCCCGAAGAAAGAGTGGCTGCCGGTCACTGGTCCGCCGCGCGCCGCCGGTCAAGACCGAGCAAACCGTGGGACTGATGACCAGCGCCACAAACAGGGAACTGCAGAGCGCGATGATCAGCGTGATGGGCAGAAACTTCATGAATTCGCCCATGATGTCGGGCCAGAACAGAAGGGGAGAGAAAGCCGCCACCGTCGTGGCGGTCGACGTGATCACGGGCCACGCCACCTCCGAGGTTCCCAGTTTGGCCGCCTCGATCCTGCCGTAGCCCATCTGGATGTGACGGTAGATGTTCTCGACAATGACGATGGCGTTGTCGACCAACATCCCCAGGGCCATGATCAGGCCGAACAAGACCAGCATGTTCAGGGTGATACCCATGATCTGAATGACGGTGAAGCTGATGAGCATGCTGGTGGGAATGGCGATGGCCACGATGGTACTGGTGCGCAGTCCCAGAAAAAGGACCAGGACGACGATGACCAGCACCAGGCCCGACATAATATTGTTCTCCAGGTCGCTGACCATGGCGCGGATGTCTTTGGACTGGTCCAGGGTGACTTCGAACCTGACACCCTGGGGCGCCTGGCGTCGAGCCTCGGCCAGAATCCGCTCGATGGCGACGGCGATGGTGGTGATGTCGGCGCCGACCCGTTTCCTCACGCTCAGGGTCAGGCTGGGCACGCCGTCCAGCCGGGAATAGGACGAGCGGTCTTTGAAGGTATCCCGCACGACCCCGACATCGGACAGGTAGATGGGACGCCCGTCGACCACCGCCAGGATCAGGTGCTCGACCTCGTCCGGGTCCTCGAACTCTCCCGGGATTCGGACGTTGAACCGGGTTCCCGGGGTTTCGAGGCTTCCCGCCGACGTGTTGACGTGCTCGCTCGGCACCAGAGCCAACAGTTCCGCCAGGGTCAGCCCGTAGGCGCTGAACCGATCGTGGTCGACCTCCAGACGGATCTCCCGCTCCAACCCTCCCAGCACGTCGCAGTTGAGCACCCCGGGAATCTCCTCGATGACGTCCTCCAGCCGGTCGGCGATCGCCTTCAGCTGAACGGGGGAGATGTCCCCGTAGATGTTGATCAGGAAGATGGGGAAGTCGGCGAAGCTGATCTCCCGGATTGTGGGCTCGTCGGCGTCGGAGGGCAACTCCCCCCGCACCTGGTCCACCCTGTCCCGGGTGTACTGGAGGGCGTCTTCGATCCTGACATCGGGATAGAACTCGACGATGATCGTCGAGTTCCCCTCCGCGCTGATGGAGCTGATCTCCTTGATCCCCTTCAAGCCGGCAAGCTCCTTTTCGAGCTTGATGGTCACCGAGGACTCCACATCCTCGGGAGAGACCCCCTCGTATCCGGTGGTGATGGTGATAAAGGGGATGGGGATGTCGGGCGCCGATTCGCGCGGCAAAGACATGTAGGCATACGACCCCGCCACCGCGATCAGCAGGATCAGGACCCAGACGACAATACGGTTGTCCACCGCCGCATCGGAGAGAAACACGCAACCCTCAACCTTGCTGGATGATTCTAACGCTCTGGCCCGGTCCGACCTGGCGCTGACCCTTGACGATCAATAATTCCCCCGCACTCAATCCGTCGAGAACCTGGACCCGGCTGCCCCGGATCATACCCAGCGCGATCTCCCGTCGTTCGGCGCGGCCGTCGCTGACAACGTAGACGATCCTACCATCCTCCAGGGGGATGACCGAATCCAGGGGAATCATGACGACGTCCCGAAGAACCTGCCTCGAGATGCGGACTCTGACGATCATGCCCGCGCGGAGCCGTCGAGAGGTGTTGTCGACGGTCACATCGACCCGCGTCGTTCGCGTCGCCTCGTCGGCCAGCTCGCTGATGTAGGTCACCCGTCCCGGGACCCGCACCCCTTCCAGGGCGTCCACGGTGACCTCGATGGGCATCCCCAACCGGAGGAAACGAATATCCCGCTCCGGGATCTTCACGGCCACCTTGAGCCGGTCCACAACGACGATCTGGGCCACCGTATCGCCGGCCGAAACGTACTCGCCCCTTTCCCGAAAGAGGTCGTTCAGGACTCCCGTCACCGGAGACAGAACGGTCGCACGCTCGAGGTTGGTCCGGGCCAAAACAAAGTCGGCGCGGCTCACGATGGCGCGGGCCTCGAGCGCCTCGACCTCATTCCTGTTCAGGACCCCCCTCTCCAACAAATCGAGAGATCGGCGATAACTCCGCTCGTCGAATTCGGACTGCACCCGGGCCCGCTCGTACTCCGCATCGAGAAGGGTTGCGTCCAGGCGCAGAATCACGTCGCCCTCGCGAACCGGCTGACCCTCCTCAACGAGGATCTCCTCAATCCGTCCTTTCTGCTCGACCGGTACGTTGACCACCAAACCCGGCTCTGTCGCCGCCGGCAACTCGAGCAGGTCGGGCATTTGCCGAACCGGATCGACGGCCCAGACCTCCACGTTCACCACCACCGGCTCTTCGAGGGGCGTCTCCTGCACCGGAGTCGGGATGCGGGCAACCAGGAAAACGACGACCCCGGCCAGACTCACGATAAAGATAGAAATCAACCCCTTCCGAACCCGGCGCCAGCGCGAAGAACGTGAACTCATACCATTCCCCTTGAACTTGCACACCCTCCCATTCTACGGGAGAGCAGAATCCGAACCGACAATCACTTCGATTTCGCGACCGACATCCCCGTGGTCCACCGCAGGCTGAGGGAAAGTCCCTTCGCGCTCTCGATGTCCCGGCACAGGCGCCTCGCCCGCCGGGCACGGGCCCTGAACCACTGAATCAATACGGCGAGGGCCATCACCCCCGGTGACGTCTCCTCCAGCCCCGTCCCGGGGCGAACACCGACCGGCCGCCACGACCTCCGCAACCGATCGGGGTGAACGGGCCACCCCCGAACATCGCCACGCCCGACAAGACATACTACGAAATGCCCCGCCCACAAGTTCCGGGGGAGCGACAAGCAGGCTGGAATCGGAGGACTCGAGAGGGTCCACGGCCCAGACCTGACGGAATCGAGCACCACCGGAGCGGATCATCGTCCTCGGTCAGCATAGGACAGGCTCGGGACGAGCGTCAGGGAAATCAGGCGAGCGGGTGGATCGCGCGCCGAGCGGTCGGTGTCGGCGGATGACCGGCGGGAAAGAGGGTTCCGGGTCTTGAGTCTTCGGGGAGGCGGGCTGGGTTGTGGCCGCGCGGCCCGACGTTTCGGAGTAGGCGGGCGTCCTGGAATCAGTGGCGGCAAGCAAGGGGGTCCGTTCCCCCGGGTAGGCCGGCGGAAGAGCGAGAAAGGGGGCGAAAGGGGCATGCCGCATGCCGACATTGGGGAGAAAACAAGGCCCCGCCCTGACCCGTTCGCCGCCAAAGCCCAAGGCAAGACCCCAAACCCCAGACCCGGCACACGGCGATTTCCACTCCGGGCTTGAAAAACATACAAGAAGCGGGTCTACTAGCAGGCATCGAACGCGTTCTCGTTTCTCGGGACAAAAGGGGGGAATCTTACAATGAGCCTCAAGAATCCGGGTCTGTTTTGCGTACTTGCGTGCTTTCTGTCGGCTGGAGGTCCCTCCAGCGCCGAGGCGGCGGCCTCTCTGGTCTTTCCCCGCTTCTCGTATGAGGAGGGCACGTTCACCGGCTTGGCCATTGCCAACCTGTCCCCTCAGACGGCGGACGTGACCCTGACGGCCTACGGCGCGGACGGCCAACCGATCGTCCATCCCGGGTTCGTGAACCCGGTCACCCTCAGCATCGGCCCGGGCCGGCAACTCGCCAGGCTGATCACCGAAATCTTCGGTCCCCTGCCCCCGGACGTGGTGGGCTGGATCCACCTCACCAGCCCGGTGGATGAGATTACCGGCTTCTTTCT
>CAYRCA010000317.1:0-4664 GCA_964422565.1 uncultured Acidobacteriota bacterium
TGGCCAGACCGGCCGGCTTCGCGTCGAACCGGCTCGAGGCGGTGTGGTGGGCGCCCTCGTCGCGGGCGCGCATGGAGCTGGTCGTGGCGAACCGAAGCGAAAAGATCGTGACGGCGGCGATCGCGGTGCGAAGCCTCGGGGCGGAGGCGGAGAGGCGCGAGCTGGAGTTTGTGCTCGGCCCCCGGGAGACGCGGGTGGTGAACGTGCCCCGGGCGATGACGATCGGCGGGTTCGGCCGGGAGCGCTGGGCGGCCGGATCGGCGACGGTCGAGCACACGGGAAGCCCCGGCGACGTGGCGGCGCGCGGTCGGATCGAGGACCGGGCGGTGCGCTACGCGACGGTGGTGGAGTTCTCCGATCCCGAGGCGGGACTGGGCGGCGAGCTGCACGGGACGGGACTGCGGCTGGGTTGGTTCGAGGGCCGGGCGCTGGTTCCGACGCTGGTGGTTCGCAACACGGCCGAAGAGCCGAGCGAGGTCGCGGTCGTCCTGCCCTGGACGGACGAGTGGGGCGAGGCGCGGACGGCCGAGCTCGATCCCGTGGTTCTGGAGGCGGGCGAGGTGCGGGAGCTGAGTCGGGAGCTGCTCGAGCAGAAGTACGTGCTGCAGTTGGATTTCGAGGGAGGCAAGTACGTGCTCGGAATCGACGTTCTGGCGCCCGGCCAGTCGTTGGCGCTGGACATCGCGAAAGCCCGCGACGATCGGGTGCCGGATCGCTTGGGCAACGTCATCCCGCCGGACGCGGCCGGCGGCCAGGCGCACTGGTCGGTGATCGGCGTGGACGCGCACGCGATGATCGGCCGGTCCGAACAGGTGGATTTCGCCCACGGAATCAGCAGCACCTTCGCCTGCGGCAATTGTTGTCCGCATAGCTACTACAGTAGTTGGGTCGACCCCGGTTTTGCGAACATCGGACTTCACATTCCCCATCCCTTCCCGATGCACGCCTACCAAATGCTCAAGGATTGCTACGGTTTTCTGGTGGGGCCTTTCGCCGTCTACGGCGGCGGATGGAGTTCGACGAACGTCTCGGTGGCCGTGGTGGTCTCCACTCAGAACGGCTTCATCGGGGAGGTCGAACCCAAGCTCTACGGACATGTCTTGATCAAGGTGCTGGTGCAGGTCATCATCCACTATTGGGCGGGGCCGTCGATGGGCTGCCAGACCTACACCGCGAACGCCCAGCCCGGGGGCGAGGTGCACATTCTGCGGCTGCAGATCACGGAGGGGAAGGGCTCGAGCCAGTCGCCCGTGATTTCGGCGACGCCTTTGATGCCCTCGATCACGACGAAGGCCCAACTGCTCGGCTGGGAGGGCGGGTCGCTCACCTACAACTGGGAGTACAAGGTGAGATTCGACGGCGACCAGGGGCAGTTCACGGAGCGGATCTTTCAGGGGACGTCGACGGGAGCGGGAGAAACCTCCTCGAACGAGCCTCTGGCCGGTCAGTTCTACGGCGGAAAGGTGACGATCACGGCGCGGGTGACGGTGCCCAACGCCGAGCCGTCCCAGTATGTGAACGTGATGAGCGAACCCTACCAGATCACCGGCGCCCAGCCCGGCTCCGGGGCGGTCAAGCTGTACATCGACCGTGCTGAGGTGATGCCGCCGTCCCAGTACTGGTTCGCGAAGCGGATCGCCAAGCACGAGACCGATTCCCCTCCGACTTCGGGCGGATACGCTCAGTTCCTGGGAAACGGGATGCCGCGGCACGCGGACAACAACGACGGCGGCTACGGTATCTTTCAGCTTACGCCGCCGTGAGCCGCCGACGCAGGACGCGCAGTACTGGAACTGGCAAAAGAATATCGACGGAGGCAAGACCAAGTTGGATCAAGCAAGGGACGCCTCTTATCCGCAGGGAGCCACAGCGTTCTGGGAGCAGCAAGTCTTACAATTTAACCTTTGGATCAAGGCGTTCAACAGCGCCACAGCCCACTATATTTCCTGGAAGAACACGGGTGGTGATGCCAACAATCCGTTCTGGCAGTTTAGCAAGACGAATGCACAAGGCGTCAACTATGTCAACCGGATCTGCTCGACGACACCGTGACCGGCGCGGCTTCGCCATGCGCGGGGGAGTGAGCGCGGCTGCGGTCTTTCTGCTTGCGGCTTCGCTGCTGGGGGCATCTGCCGCCGGATTCCCGGTTTCGGGCAAAGCGAACCGGGAGGACACTCCCTTCCCCGGACGTGTGGTTTACTTCATCGCCTCGCGCCCGGTCCAAGACGCTCCTTTGCGGTTTCCGACCCTGCTGTTCCGGCTGGATCCTTCGACCGCCGGCTTGAGCCTGCTGCGAACGGTCATCGACGCGAAGACGGGCACTCTTTCTGTCCGTCCCTACCATGAGGAGCGCGTGGTGGTTGCGCGAGAGATGGAAGGGGCCAAAGGGCAAGTCTACGCCTTGGTGGATATGAATGAGCCGTGGCGAGAAGAACACTTTCGATTCGTCGTTACGCAGACTCCTGCCGTTCTCGTTGAGTACCTCCTTTCCCTATCCAAAACCGACCACTGGTTGGCCATTTTTCAATACACCCGCGACGGTCCTCGTCCTCTCGAGGGCGTCCATCTGTCGTCGTTTCAGCAATCCCCCTTGGAGTGGCGGGATTACAGGCATGCCCGGCTGTATGGAGAGCCGGGCGGCGCGATCCCCGGTGGCGATACTCTGCTGCTTCATGCAACCGCGTCGGGTTCGATGGAGGTTCGCCGGGGGGGAATCTTCACCGATCTCGAATGGCCGCTTCCGGACACGCGCAGCTTCCAGGCCGGCGAGATCGTTCTGGTTCGGGCGAACCAGAGCCAGCTGACCGCGATGACTTCGGCCGCTGATCGAGAGGTGATCTCTCCCGGGCTCGGTTCGGTCGTCTATCACGTCCGGGAGAAGCTGGCCGGCCGCTGGCACCGGGCGGTGTTTCCGGGCGCCAACGCCGAGGTCAGGGCCTTTGAGGGACCTTGGCTCGGCGGTCACGCGCGGGAATTGCGGCCGGAGACTCCATCGCCGGGTCGCGAAGAGCGCCGCCGGGAGATGACGGAGACCGGCGATCCGTTCGACTGGCGTACGCAGGTCCTCAGCTACTATTTCCCGGGAATCCTCTTCGTCTACGACGCGAAGAACCGCAGGAAGTACCAGTGGGAGACGGGACAGGGCGACAGCGAGGTGCTTCTGGTGGACGGCGACACGGTGTACTACCGGGTCAACCGGTCCATCCACAGCGCCCGGATCGGAGAAGAGCGGTTGGAGGACCACACGCTGCTGGTCGAGGACGACGTGGTCCCCGACATCCACTGGGCCTTCCTCGGGCCTCCGCCGCCGGAGCACGGGCCTTGACCCGAGGCGGCCGCGGAGTCGGGCAGGATATTGGTGCCGGGATATTGGTGCCGGACACCGATACTGTGTCTTTCTCTTAAACGCGGCGGGAGAGATTTGGGAGACGCCGCACCGGAGGCCGCCGGAGGGGAGTCGTCGTGATCTACGTAAATCCGTTGGAATCAATGCCCAGGGCGTGGATTGAACCCGCACGGGCCTTTCGGCCCACAGGATTTTATGTCCCGCGCGTCCCGTGTTTCCCCTACCCGAGCTCCCTGAAATTCCGGATTTCCGCGCGCAATCAAACCACGGTTCGCAACAGCCCGGCGGACAGCAACTCTGCAAGGACGTGCGGCAGCCGGTACTTCGCAACCGCTCTCCGCCAGCGGTGGATGTACCAGTCCCGGAGCGCCTGCCTCGATCCCGTGAAGCGAAACGCCTTGTCGAAATCGATGAGATAGATGCGCAGGTCCTTGTCGACCAGAACGTTGCCGGGGTGCAGGTCCACGTGACAGATCCGAGCTTCGATCAGCTTCATAATAGACTCGACCACCTGATCCATGATGGGCCCCAGGGGCGGCCCATCCTCTACGTCGATCAAAGCCAGACTCCGATGGCCCGAAACCCGTTCGGTCACCAGCCATCCCCGGTAGATCAGGGCTCCCCGGTGGATGTGGGCGACCGGTTTCGGGACCGAGACGCCCGCTTTCGAGGCGGTTGACAGGACGTCGAACTCCAACTCCGGACGGGTCTTCCACCATTTGATATAGCGGGTCGTGGTGAAATGACGCACCGGGCCGCCTCGTCTGAAATGCTTGACGATCACCGGTCCCGTGACGGGAATCTCGGCGTGACTGATGATCCCCCGTCCCCCCAGGACCCGGGAGCTGCGGGGAACCGGGCTGTCGATCGCCGCGATCAGCCGATCCAGGACCATCGGGTCATAGTCGGCGGCCAGCCCGAAGCGATAGCCCCGATGGGTCTTCTTGATGACGGAGCGGTCCGGCTCGCATCTCCAGCGAATTCGCCAATACATAATGAGCCGCCATCAGTCATCGCGGGGCGCACTCGAGGAAACGGAAACCCGTACGAGAGGCCACGGGAGGTCGGCAACGCGCCGCCAAGACATTCCGCGAACCCCGTCGCATTTTCGGGAAACAGGGTAGACGCGCCGTGGGGGTGAGTCAAGGGACGAAACAGGGACGAAACAGGGACGGGCGGGGACCGATGGGGACGGATCGGGACGGATCGGGACGGATCGGGACGGATGACAAGGACGCGGGCGGCACGCTATCTTTCCATTGGCGCCACCGGTTCTTGACCGGGGAATCGAGGGCGGGAGGATTCCGCTCTTGAAGAT
>CAYRCA010000317.1:4674-5633 GCA_964422565.1 uncultured Acidobacteriota bacterium
GGGTTCGGTGCCGCGGCGGTCGTCGGGAGCGCTTGAACCGCGACCGCCCCTCGGGGGGCGGGGGAGTCGTTATCGCCATGGAGTTGACGTTGGGAGAGATTGCCGAACTGGTCGGCGGCGTGGTTCGGGGGGACTCCTCCCTTCGCATCAGGGGGGTTAACGGGCTGAGCGAGGCGGGTCCGGGCGAACTGACCTTCGCGCGGAGCCCGAGGTATTTCCCGCAACTGCGCGAATCGGCCGCGTCGGCGGCGCTGGTGCCGGTTCCGATGCCCGACCCCCCTTTCCCCACGATCCAAGTGGACCAGCCCGACCGCGCCTTTCTTCTCGTGTTGGGACGGTTCGCGCCCCCGCCCGCTCTTCCTCCTCGGGGGATCCATCCCACCGCGTATGTCTCGGACGACGCCGTCCTCGGAAGCGCTCTCGCCGTGGGGCCCTTGGGGGTCGTCGAGTCCGGCGTCGTGGTGGGCGACAACGTCGTCTTGTGCTCCGGAGTTTACGTCGGTCGCCGATGCCGGATCGGCCCCGGGACCGTGGTGTATCCCAACGTGGTGATCCGGGAGGACACCGAGATCGGCGCCCGGTGCATCATTCACGCGGGTGCCTGCATCGGCAGCGACGGCTTCGGATACGTTCCCGTGGAGGGACGGTGGCGCAAGATCCCGCAGACCGGGCGCGTGGTCCTCGGCGACGACGTGGAGGTGGGGAGCAACACGGCCATCGACCGGGGCACCTTCGGGGAGACTCGGATCGGCGAGGGAACGAAGATCGACAATCTGGTGCAGATCGCCCACAACGTGGTGATCGGGGAACATTGCGCCATCGCCGGTATGGCCGGTGTCGCCGGAAGCGCGATCATCGGCGATCGGGTCCGGATCGGCGCCGCCGCCGGGATCAACGGGCACGTCACCATCGGCGACGACGTCACCATCGGAGCGCGCACCGGGGTCACCCAGTCGATC
>CAYRCA010000318.1:0-5597 GCA_964422565.1 uncultured Acidobacteriota bacterium
TCCCTTCACGATTGAGGAACCAGCCCCCGAAAGAAAGTCTGTCCCCAATGGCGGCTAGAGTATCGGAACCGAACAGAGACGAGACTGAGAAGAGGAAGGGGACGAGAAATGTCATCCGCCGAACTCATCGCACGGGATCCACTCCCAGAAGACCGGATCGAGGTGGCTGTCGGCATACCTTCGTTCCGGGAAGCGGACAACATCGCGTTCGTCGTCGAGCAGGCCGCGCAGGGACTCAAGGAACACTTCGGTGATCGACCCACGGCGGTGATCAATGCCGACAACTGCTCGGACGACGGGACCAAAGAGGCTTTCCTGGGAGCGGACAGCTGTGGAATTCCCAGGATCTATCTATCAACGCCGCAAGGGGTCAGAGGGAAGGGGAACAACTTCCAGAATCTCTTCCGGTTTCTGCTCCCCTACCACCCCTCGGCGGTGGTCGTCGTGGACGCCGACCTGAAAAGCATCCGGCCCCACTGGATTCAGGCTCTGGCCAATCCCATTCTGGACGGATACGCGTTCGTCTCACCCTACTACTCAAGGAACGAGTACGACGGGACGATCACCAACCATCTTTGTTATCCACTCCTTTATGGGGTTCTTGGCCGGAACCTCAGGCAGCCGATCGGAGGGGATTTTGCTTTCTCGACAAAGCTGATGGAGCACTGGCTCGGCGGGCGGTGGACCGAGGGCATCCGAAGCTACGGCATCGACATTTTCATGACCGTCGAAGCTCTCGCCGCCGGCTTCCCAGCTGCCCAGGCGGCACTTGGGTGCAAGGTGCACAAGCCCAGCGCCCCGAAGCTGGGCTCGATGTTCACCCAAGTCGCGGACACGCTGTTCGGGAAGTTGCTGGAGCACGAGGATCGATGGCGGTTGAACGGATCGCGGCTCGTGACGCCGCCGCTCCTCTCCGGCCGCGAGTTCAACGCCCACCAGGCACAGGAATTGAGCGTGGACTACAAGTCGCTGAAACGCCAGGCCTCCGCCGAGTTTGAGAGGTCCGCACCGCATATCCGGGAAATCCTTTCCGACGACCTGTATCAGGAGATCCGGACGATGTTCGATCGGAACCGCCTGGCCATCCGGCACCGCAACTGGGCCCGCGTCGTCTACTCGTTCCTGAGGTCCTACCGGTTGGCGACCAGCGCCAAGAGGCGGCTCGCCGTGGTCGAGGCCCTGAAGCCGCTCTACTTCGCACGCGTCGTTTCTTTCATCCGGGAAACCCTGGAGCTGGACCATGCTGATTCCGAGGACCGTATTCTGCGCCAGGCCCGGACATTCTGGCGCTACAGGAAGGAGCTTCTCGATGGATGCGGGCTCCGGGCCCCGCACCTGTCCATTCCGGCGGCTCGCGCAGGCGCCGGATGACGGGCCTTCCGCTCGGCTCAGGTACAAGCAGAACAGCGGGCTTATAGAGATTCGAGGCGGATCATTTCTTTGCATCGCTGAGTTCCATCACCGGGATCGGTTTGCAGGCCCGTCGTTTGTGCGGGAGTGTACCCCGGCCCCGTTGTTGATTCCGCCGAGAACCAAGGAACCGCACGCCCCCCGATGGGAAGGCTTCCTTCCGGTCATCTCGGCTGCGAAAAGGTGACCGGCAGGGGGAAGCGCTCGCGGTTGACGAGGTAGATGCCGCTGAGAACGATCACGCCGGCGCCCGCGAACACCACCCAATCCGGCAGGACGCCGAACACGAGGCGATCCAGCAGAACCGCCCACAGGAGGGCCGTGTAGTCGAAGGGGGCGACCACCGACGCCGGGGTCCGTCGGAAGGCCTCGGTGAGAAGGAACTGGCCCGCCGAACCGGTCGCGCCGAGAACCACCAGCCAGACGATGTCCTCCGTCTCCACCGGCCTCCACGCGGGAAGCGCGAGCATCCCCGCTCCCAATCCGAGCAGCGTGACGAACCAGAACGTCATCGCCGCAGTGGAATCGGTTCGGCCGAGAACCCTGACCGCAATGGCATTGAGGGAGTAGCAGCAGGCGGCCCCGAGGATCGCGAGCGATCCCGCCCCGACCTTGCTCAGGCCGGGTCTCAGCACGATGAGAACTCCGAGAAAGCCGGCCAGGATGGCGCTCCATCGCCGGCCGTCCACCTCCTCTCCCAACAAGGGAGCGGACAACGCCGCGATCAGGAGCGGCGCAACGAAAAAGAGGGCGTACGCCTCGGAAATCGGCAGGGCGGTTAAACCGTAAATAAAGGCGCCCAGCATGACGACCGCGAGCAATCCCCGACCCAACTGCAGCCCCCAGCGGACGCGGATCAAAGTGGAGAAGCCGCGATGGCGGGCGTAGACCCAGGCGAGTACGAAGGGGATCGACATCAGGCCGCGCAGACAGGCGATTTCGAACGGCGGATACCGCGTTCCGAGCGCCTTCATCACGGCGTCCATGACGGCAAGAACCGCCACGGCCGTGAGCATGCAAAGGATACCCCGCAGGTTTCCGGGTCTCAATTCGGTTATCTCCCCCCGCAAACGGGTCCCGCGCGCCCGGATGCGGCGAGACCGCGCGCCTTCCCCGAAACTGCAAGTCCGTGCCGGACGGATCCCGCGCTCCGCCGAGGGATGTGCTTCGCCTCTCGGGAGCCCCCGTTTGACCGGGCGGGCCGCGGACGGGAAACTACTCCCCGACCGGACAGCGTGAGGTTCCGCCGTTGGTCGGCCCCGACCCCGGCACACGGGATCGCCCACGCGCCAGTTCCATCCGTGGGATTCCGCTGAAATTCGCGGAACACGGAATCGTACCATGGGAGCCGAGATTGGCCGGATCAGGCCCTTGATCGCCGCGCAACAACGATGTCCATCGGTCCCCGTTGACGCACGGGCTGGGGTCAGATGTCCCGGCTATACTGAACAAACAGCGGTTTGGGACCGGATCTGAGGTCGAAGGTCGGCAAGTGACGTCGGGAGATTTCGAGGACGCCAACCGGATGGATGTGTATTCCGAAGGCGCGGGGCGCGTGCAGATCGATAGCGTGTGCGAGGCCCTGGAACAGGAGTATGGGAGTCCCCGCCACGGAAACAAGAGCAACCCACTCGACGAGTTGGTCTACATCATTCTCTCCAACCGGACCCAGCCCGGTGTCGTCCGTGGGGTCTATCGGAGGCTCAGGCGACGGTTCCCCAGCTGGAATCTTGTGGACGCCTCGGCTTCCGGGGAGATTGCGGCAATATTGCGCCCCGCCGGACTGGGGCAAGTCAAGGCGATTCAGATCATTGGAATCGTTTCACGATTGAAACACACATTCGGACGGGCCACTCTGGCCCCGCTTCGGCGCTTGCCCGACGAGGAGGCCGAGGCCTTCCTGAAGGGGCTTCCCGGAGTCTCCGCAAAGGTGGCGAAGTGTGTACTCATGTATTCATTGGGCCGCGCCGTCCTTCCCGTCGACGTCCACGTTCATCGAGTGGCGGCCAGACTCGGGTTGAAAGCGAAGAGGCGACCCGACACATCGCAGGATCTGATTGAGGGGGCTGTTCCGCCGCGACTCCGATACAGTCTGCACGTCAACGCGGTGGCACACGGCCGCGCGGTTTGTCGTTCCCGAGACCCCGGCTGCGGCCGCTGCTGCATCCGTGAATATTGTGCTTTCAGGAGGAAAGCCGAATGATACGACCGCGGGCCGTCGACCTTTTCGCCGGGGCGGGTGGAATGAGTCTCGGATTTGAACAGGCGGGCTTCGACATCATTGCGGCCGGGGATTTCGACCCCGTGCATTGCGCGACGCATGAATACAATTTTCCAAACGTCGCGACGATCTGCGACAACATGGCAAAAGTCACCGGCGAGCGGATTCGAGAGACGGCGGCGTTTTTCGACGATGTCGATCTGGTTTTCGGCGGTCCTCCATGTCAGGGATTCTCCTTGATCGGCAAGCGTTCCTTGGAGGACCCGAGGAATTCGCTCGTCCATCATTTTGTCAGGATCGTCTTAGAACTGAAGCCGCGATGCTTCGTGTTTGAAAACGTTCCGGGATTGGTCACGGGTAAGCACCGGGCCTTTCTCCGGGAGATCATCGACGCCCTCGAAGAGGGCGACTATTGTGTCACGTCACCATACAAAGTGCTCAATGCTGCGGAGTACGGAGTTCCTCAGAATCGGGAAAGACTTTTCGTACTTGGTGCTCGGAAGGACACGCCGACACCGACGTATCCGACACAGACCCATCGTCTGCCGGGTGTTCCGAAGGGCCTTTTCGACGGGAGAGATCTCTGCCCGACGGTGACCGATGCGATCGACGATCTCCCCGAAGTTGAAGACTACGCCGAACTCTGGGACAGCGACCGTGCCTGCGTGCGATTTGGCGTACCCAGTGAGTATGCGGCACAACTCAGGGGGCTGAAAGCCGATCCTCACGATTTTTCATACCCGCGACCCCACCACCGGGAGGTCCTTACGTCAAGTCTCCGAACCAGACATACGGAAACATCGCGGCGACGATTCGCCGCCACGCGGCATGGCCGGATCGAGCCGATCAGCCGATTCCTCAAGTTGGATCCCGAGGGGCTGTGCAACACCCTTCGCGCCGGAACCGCAACGGAACGGGGAGCGTTCACCTCGCCCAGGCCCATCCACCCCAAAACTCCGCGATGCATTACCGTCAGAGAGGCTGCGCGGCTCCATTCCTACCCGGACTGGTTTCGCTTTCACATCACCAAATGGCATGGTTTTCGACAGGTGGGCAACTCGGTGCCGCCCCTGTTGGCGCGAGCCATCGGCGACGCCGTCATCCGCGCTTTGGGGGTGACGCCTGTCAAGCCGGATCGGGTAGTCGAGATGGGCGAGGAAGGGCTCCTGAGTCTCACGGTTTCGGAAGCCGCAGATTATTATCAAGTGCGGCGCGATGTTTTGGGACGACGAACGAGGAAAGCATTGGTTGTCAATGCCTGAGAAGCGGCCGAGTCGGTACGATCGGATCGTCAGTAGTATCGACGCCGGACTTCCCGTTTGCCCTTGAACTGGATGCGCAGGACTTCGAAGTCCTCACGGATATCCGGGCTGTCGTAGTTGATCTGGTTGATCTGGTGCGCCATCCGCTCGAAGTCGAGGCAATCAACCGGCTCCAGGATAAACCGGGTTTCCTCCAGATCGATGACCGCCTCCCGGACCGCCTCGAATCCGTCGAAGTTGCCGATGAGATCCATTCCAATGAAGCTGTTCCCGTGCACTTTCAGGTAATGCAGATAGTAGGGATCGTCGGTGACTCCCGTATCCAGAGAGAACCGTTCGATCTCCGCCTCGCGGTTCCCCTCGTTGACCAGGTGGATATCCCGGGGTCGCAGGTCCCACTGTCCCGCGGCGAGCGTTACGATGTTCAGGATGGGTGTCACCCGCGCCCCCGGGCTCCGCAGAATCTCCAGGGTCCAGATGAACTGGTGGTCGACAAAAATATGGCATGCGGAGGCTCCAGCCCCCCCTGTCCCCTGAGCCGCGAGCCCGGGACTGAGAAGCAACAGCAAAAGCGGCCAGAGCTTCATCCATTACACTATAGCAGCTTCGATTTCGCGGAGGATTTCGGCGGCCGCGGCGGCCGGATCGGGGGCCCGGACGATGGGACGGCCGTATGACGGCAGATTGCCAAGTGGTCATGGCCC
>CAYRCA010000319.1:0-5593 GCA_964422565.1 uncultured Acidobacteriota bacterium
CAGTAGGCCGCGATGTTCTCGGTCGTGGGAACGACGGTACCGAAGTGCGGGACATCGGTGTTCAGAAAGTGGTGATCGAGTGGCCGGACCACCTCCCGCATCGCCTCATCCACCCGCTTCAGGTTCACAACCATCCCCGTCCGGGGATCGATGCCCCCCTCCACATGGGCCTCAAGAATGAAGTTGTGCCCGTGCCCGGAGGGGGAGTACATCGAGCCGTACAGACGCCTGTTCTCCTCCTCACTCAGATCGGGGCGGAAGTAGCGGTGTCCGCTGCTGAAGGAAACCCGTCGGCACACCGTGACCATCCGCGATTGCCCACCCATAGTTTTATTATGGCACAGGGAGAAATGCCGACTGCCGGACGACAGACCCCAGGCGGCAGACAACGGTGATCGGGACCCAGTGATCCGCTGCCGGTTGCCGTCCGCTGTCTGTCGCACGCACTCCCGACCGTCGTACTTGTCCGCTGCCTGTTCGAACTGTTCGAAGATCCGGCTTGCGTTCGTCCCGCCGATGGTCGAAAATGGGGGGTCGATCACGGCTAAAATGTAAGCGATTGAGCAGTCGACGATTGGAGGTTTTGGCCAGCCATGAAGAAGATGACGCGACGGAGTTTCCTGGATAATTCAACCAAGCTTTCGGCGGGAGCGGCGGTGGCGACGGGCTTGACGGGAACCGCGAGCGCCGCCCCCTCAATTCTCTCCTCCCGAAGCCCGAACGACAAGGTGCACGTCGCCTTGATCGGCTCGGGCGGGATGGGAAGGTCTAATCTTCGCGCCTTTATGCGGATCGATGAGGTCGAGTGCCTGGCGATCGCCGACGTGGACACGCGACAGATCGCGGAGGGAGCAACCATCGTCGACTCGGCCCGAGGCAAGACTCCAGACGGATATCAGGACTTCCGGCGCGTCATCGAGCGGGACGACATCGACGCCGTGATCATCGGCACGCCGGATCACTGGCATGCGTTGCCGACTATTCTTGCGTGCGAGTCGGGCAAGGACGTCTATGTCGAGAAGCCTTTGGCCACGTCCATCGCCGAGGGGCGGGCCATGGTGAACGCGGCCCGCAAGTACGATCGGGTCGTGCAGGTCGGAACCCAGCAGCGCAGCGCGCAGCATTTCGCCGACGCGGTCGCCTACGTCCAGTCGGGCGAGCTGGGCCCGATCCGCCAGGTGCGCTGCTGGGCCTATCTCGACTGGAAGGGGGGGTTGGGAAATCCGCCCGACGAAACCCCGCCGTCGGAAGTCGACTACGATCTCTGGCTTGGCCCGGCGCCGAAGCAGCCTTTCAACACCGCCCGCTTCCATTTCAACTTCCGCTGGTTCTGGGACTATTCCGGCGGACTGATGACCGACTGGGGCGCGCACATGGTCGACGTGGCCATGTGGGCCATGAACGAAGATCCCATCGGCGCCATGGCCATGGGCGGCAAGTACGCCTACCCCGACGACATCCTGGAGACGCCGGACACGCAGCAGTCGATCATCGAGTTCCCCAGTTTCTCGTTAACCTGGGAGCACATGCTGGGCTGCGGGATGGGTCCGTGGCAGCGCGAGCACGGGGCCGAGTTCCACGGACAGAACGGGGTCCTCGTGGTGGACCGGGGGGGCTGGGAGGTGCGTTCCGAGACCGACGCCGACGGCCAGCCCCGCGCCTACCGCATGAAGGGCGTGCCCCGACGCGGCGGTTCCGGGGACTTCCACTTCGCCCATGTCCGCAACTTCGTGGACTGCGTCAAGTCCCGCGAGAAGCCCACGGCCGATGTGGAGATCGGGCACAAAGCGGTCAACGCCTGTCACCTGGGGAACATCGCCGTCCGGCTGCGCACCCAGGTTCAATGGGATCCGGTCGCCGAGAAGATCAGCGGTCACCCCGAGGCGGAGAGCCTGGTGGGTCGAGATTACAGGGCGCCCTGGAAGCTGCCCCAGGTCTAGGGTCTTCCGAGACATCTTCGATGGGACCAGCCATCGCCGCCTTTGCCTCAGGCGACGACCGCTTGGGAGGAGGGGACAGAAATGAGCGCTCGTGTGCCCTTGATCGCCGTCTGCTTTCTGGCCGCCAGCTGCGGCGGGGAATCCGGTCCTACGCCGTCGGAGGGGGAGACGCTCGAGAGTCTCGGCGTGGTGGAACGGTTTGAGACTGAGTTCGACGATTTGGTCCCCGCCGACGCCCGCATCGAGAAACTGGCGGAGGGATTCTCCTGGTCGGAGGGACCGGTGTGGGTGCCGTCGGGCCGTTACCTGCTCTTCTCCGATATCCCCCAGAACGCCGTGTACAAGTGGAAGGAGGGGGACGGCCTGACCGAGTATCTGCGGCCGAGCGGGTTCACCGGCGAGGGAGAACCGCAGCGGGAACCGGGTTCGAACGGCCTGGCCCTCGACCCGCGGGGACGGTTGGTGCTCTGCCAGCACGGAGACCGGCGGGTGGCTCTGCTGCGGGAAGACGGAACGTTCGAGGAGTTGGTCTCCTCCTATGAGGGGAAAAAGTTCAACAGCCCAAACGATCTGGTATTCGCATCAAACGGAGACCTTTTCTTCACCGATCCGCCCTACGGTTTGACCGGCCTGAATGACAGCCCGTTGAAGGAACTCCCCTTCAACGGCGTGTTCCGCCTGTCCGCCAGCGGTGAACTGTCCCTGCTGACGGCCGAGCTCACCTTTCCGAACGGTGTGGCCTTGTCGCCCGATGAGCGGATCCTGTACGTCGCGGTTTCCGATCCCGAGAATCCGGTCCTCATGGCCTACCCTCTCCTGGAGGATCGAACCCTCGGGGAGGCACGGGTGCTCTTCGACTTCTCCCCCTGGGTGCGACGGCTGCCGGGACTTCCGGACGGGTTGAAGGTGGACGAATTGGGGAACATCTTCTGCACCGGTCCCGGGGGTGTCAGCGTCATCTCGTCGGACGGAAGGCTGTTGGGCCGCTTCAACACGGGCGTGGCGACGGCGAACTGCGCCTGGGGCGACGACGGATCGACCCTCTATATCACGGCGGATTCCTATCTTTGCCGGGTGCGGTTGACAACGCGTGGCCCGATCGGCCCCTGACACCTCGGTGTCTTTCCCCGCTACAAAGCGGCCTGGACATTGACGGCCGACGACTGACCCCCGACTTCCGATTGCGGCCGAAGGCCGCGCTGTGCCCTTTCGTGCGCTTGCCGTGTCTCTCACCTCAACGCGGCTCCCCGAGTAGGTTCCCGCAGGAGTTGGAGTAGATCGCCCCGGGCTCCCCACATCCCGGCGTCGCCGTCCCAGCTCAGCTCGAAGACTTTGCCGTTGGGAACGTGGATCATATCCGAGGCCTCGGGGAGGATGCGGAGGAGAACAAGCCTCATGATCATGCCGTGAAACACGACCGCGACCTCCCTCCTCTCGGCCCCGCGCAGAAAACTCTCGAGAACGGGTAACCCGCGGCGCACAGCGTCCCGCTGACTCTCTCCGCCGGGAAAGGAGAAGTCGGGATCGACCAGGAATTTCCACCCTTCGAACGCTTCCACCCCGAACCGTTCGATCACCTCCCCCCGGGTCAACCCTTCCGCCGCGCCGAGATGGACTTCCCGCAGCCCGTCGGTGGTGTGCACCGGGATATCGTGGGGCTCGGCGATGATCTCGGCGGTCTGGCGCGCCCGGGCCAGATCGCTGGACAAAACGGCCTCCAACTGTCGATGCCGCAGGACCTCGGAGACCTCCCAAGCCTGCCTAATCCCGTTCTCGTTGAGGGGTACGTCGGTACTGCCCTGCCATCGGACCTCGGCGTTCCAGTCCGTTTCCCCGTGGCGTATGAAAAAGACGGTCTTCTGTCGCATCACGAACTCTCGAGTCGTCACATTATACCGGCCGATGCCGCTTTGGCTTCTGGGTCCTGAGTTTCGGGTTCGGAGCCGGGCGGATGAACGTGGAGCCGGGTTCGGAGACCGGGACCAACGGAGGCCCCCTCGGTGCAATCCATGCAATCCTTGGCTTGAGAGCCTCTGAGCTTGAGGGCCTCTGAACTACCGCGGCTTGAGACTGACCCCCAGGCCGGACGTGGGAAGCAGTCGGATCCTTCCGTCCCGGACGGGATGGCCCGTGAAGGGGTCGTTGGCCAGCATAAGGTTGCTATCCAGATCGACGTAATCGGCCAGCGGCGCCAAGTGGGCGGCGGCGGCAAGGCCGCAGGATGATTCCACCATGCAGCCCACCATCACCGTTAGGCCGCCTTCCCGGGCAAGGGAGATCAACTCTAGAAGCTAGAGCGGGCAGAATGCCCCCACACTTCATCAGCTTGACGTTGATTCCGTGAAAGCCCTCTCCGGCCCACGCCAGATCGCCGGGGTGACAAACGCTTTCGTCCGCCATCAGCGGCAGAGGGCTGCGCGCCTTGAGCCAGACCATTTCCTCCGCCATTCGGGCCGGAAGCGGCTGCTCGACCAATTCCACTCCGCGACGAGCCAGCCACTCGATCTCCCGGATCGCCGCCTCGGGATCCCGCCAACCTTCGTTGACGTCCACCCGGATGGGCACCGAGGTCCGGCGGCGGATCACCTCCACCCTCTCCCGGTCCCGCCCGGTTCCCAGCTTCACCTTCAGGACCAGGAACTGCCCCGCCTCCAACGCCCGCTCCGCCATAACCTCGGGTTCGTCGATCCCAATGGTGAAGCTGGTGGGCGGCATCGCTTGGGGGTCGGCGCCAACCATCTGGTACAGGGGCATTCCGATCGACCTGCCGAACCAGTCGTGGACGGCCAGGTCGAAAGCCGCCCGGCCCCGTAGTTGGGGCCCAGTGACCCGCGATGTCTGAGCAGGAAGGATCGATAGGGAAGGAGAGTCCCCTCACCGATTTCGGACAGCTTCTCCAGGGCGGCCAGAGCCGTCTCGGTCGACTCGGAGTAACGCGGGTTCGGAGCGGCCTCACCCCAGCCGGTGACGCCGTTGCAGGTGATTCCCAGCCGGACGGTGTCCCGCCGGGCGCTACTGCCCCGAGAGATCGTGAAGGAATGTGTGAGAAGCAGTCGCTGGACCTCGATGGTCCATTCGATTCTTTCCATGCAGGGACCCATTATGATTCCCCGAGGACGATTCCGCCGGCGTTGAAGGCGGGAGGCGAGGAGGAGTGAGGGAATCGCCCTCCTCTGCTATAGTGACCCCCCGCAAGGAGATGGAGATGCCCACTCTGGTGGTTCTGGCGGCGGGACTGGGGAGCCGATACGGCGGACTCAAACAGTTGGTGGGTGTGGGCCCGGGTGGCGAAACGCTACTCGAATATTCCGTCTACGACGCGATCCGCGGCGGCTTCGAGAAGGCCGTCTTCGTGATCCGCCCGGAAATCGAGGAGGCGTTTCGCGCCGGACTGATCCGCAAGTTCGAGCGGCACATCCATTGTCGGTGCGTTCATCAGACCCTGTACTCCGGGCTGGACGCTTCCCGCGTTCCAACCGGACGGGTCAAGCCTTGGGGGACAGGTCACGCCGTCCTGGTCGCGCGCGCGGAGGTGCGCGAGGCGAATCCGCCCGCCCGGGAACGGAACCACGATCTGACCGGCGTGCAGGTGTCCGGCGAGGACGAGGTGGAACGACTCGCGGGGGATCCGTCGAGCGATCCCGGGAAAGTGG
>CAYRCA010000320.1:0-5593 GCA_964422565.1 uncultured Acidobacteriota bacterium
TGACGACAAACGGTTCACAAGTAACGCGAAGCCTCGGCCCATTTCACATCCACATACCTTGTTGCGTGAGAGACGGGCGGCTGCGAGGCTGACGGCGCCGACACCCACTCCAAACAGCGCCAGGGGCGCCCCCGCCAGCGTGTCAGATAAGGACAGGACGGACCGACTTGCAGTAGACCAGAATGTTCTGACCCAGAAGACTTGCCACCGTCCAGTAGAGGACCGATCCGGGGCGGCCAATCCCAGGATCCGATTCGCCCGCAGCGCGCGCCAGGAGAACCGCAAGCCTTGGCCAAAGCGTCCCGAGTCCCGCGCCCGGGGCACCGGTGGGATCCGCAGGGCGAAGGTGAATCCCACCACCGCGAACCCGGTCAGGAGCAACCCCACCAACCAGACATGGGCTCCCGAGCGGTCGAGGAAGAACCCTCCCAGCGCGGTGCCCGAGATGATGGCCAGAAACGTCCACGCCTCCAGCCAGGCGTTGCCGGTGGTGAGCCGTTCGTGCGGCAGAAGCTCCGGGAGAATTCCATACTTCGCCGGGCTGAAGAGCGCACTCTGGGCCCCCATCATTCCCAGGATCAACAACAACCCCACCAAGGCGTCGGGTCGGTACAGCAGAACCAGTGTGGCGGTACCCATCAATGCGATCTCCAGACCCTTCATCCAGACGATTACGCGCTGCTTGCTCACCCGATCGGCCAGGAGGCCCGCGGGCAGGGAGAAGAGGATTAAGGGCAGCGTGAGAGCGCTGAAGGTCAACGTGGTCTGGTACTGGGAGAACTGTTCCAGCTCGCCCGGAGCAAGCTCCGCCGCCTGAAGCGCCCGGATCGCCAGGAAGGTCACGGCCAGCTTCCAGGCGTTGTCGTTAAACGCCCCGAAGAACTGGGCGACCAGCAGGTTCTTTATCGGGGACGGCGGTTTCAATGTGGAGACATCGTTCCTCATGGGTCATCTCCTCGCACACACGTTCCAGCAGTTGGTCGAACTCGACTTCGACCCTGCCGCGGTAATCGTCAACTTGGCGCCGCGCCTCGGCCGTGGAGGTGCCGAAGTGGACCGCCAGCTCTTCGAGGACGCCCAGGTACCGGTCCCCGTGACCCAGCCCTCCACGGGCCACCCACTGAGCCACGTTGGTACGCCGCCGCAGGTAGTCGTCCAGGGTCCAACACTGTTCCCGCTCAAGGCACCAGCCGGGGCTTGGGCTCGCGAAGGCCTCTCCCCCGAAACTGTACTCGGGACCGGAGGGCAGGGAACGGGGGAGCCTCGCGGGTTCGGAAGGGGGAAGGTATCGCTTTATCGTCCGCGCGACACGGCGTCCCAGCTCGGGGCTGCCGGTCAGCTTGCCGCCATAAACCGCCAGCCAGTTTCGATCCGGAGCTACATAGAGCGCGTAGCGCCGGGCCAGTCGCATCGTGTTTCGAGGGGGCGACGCGCCTGCTTTCATCGGCAATGGTCGGACTCCGCAGCGCAGCGAAACAATGTCGCCGGGGGAACAAGGACGGCGGCTGTATCGGTTCCATTCCCGAAGCAAGAAGGCCAAGTCCTCGTTCTCGACCTTGAACCCGTTTCGTCCCGCAGGCGCGACGGTCTCCGTCGGACCCCAAAGGGACACGGGTCCCCAGGGGATCAGAGAAAGGCGGGTATCGGTGTTGCCCGTGTCGACGATCAAGGGACTATCGTTGCCCGGAAGGCGGTTGAAGCCGATAAAGACCCCCTTCGCCGGCAGATGGCGGTACGGACTCCCGACTCCAGCCTTGCTCTGCACCTCGTCGGCCCACACCCCCGCGGCGTTGACCACCCATCGGGCCTGAACCCGGTACTCGCGATCCACCAGCCGGTCCTGGATACGCACCGTCCACCGGTGATCCGGCGACAAGGGCTCGATACCCAGTGCTTCGCAGTGGTTGAAAGCTTGGGCCGACGGAGAGCGGGCGGACAGAATCCGGTCAAGGACCAGGCGCGCGTCGGATGGAAAGACCGCCGCCTCCCGGTAGGCGATGGGGGCGCGGAAGAGTTCGGTGCGCAGCCAGCCGGTCTCGCACCGGAGAGTGTGCCGTCTGGGACCCCGCCCGCGCGCTCCTCCCAGCAGCCAGTAGAGTTGCAGAACCAATCTTGCGGCCCACAGGGGATGCCCCCCTTCGCGCAGACTCAAGTAAAGAAAGGTCCGTGCGGCCGTCATGGGGCAGGTCCTCACCATCTCCTCACGGCAGGACAGGAGCTTCAGCACCGTGCCGATGTGTCCGCAGCACAGGTAGAGCAGCCCACCCCAGATCATCATTGCCGAGCCTTGGCTGCTCCCGCCCGCGAAGTCTCCCTTCTCGATGAGGATCACTCGGTAACCCGCCGCGGACAGGTGGTGAAATGCCGCGGCGCCGCTAATGCCTCCACCGATGATCGCAACGTCGAAGATGCCTTCCCCGGCGGTCTTGAAATCCTGTTCCCGTGCGCGGAGGAGTCTCCGATAACGCTCCAAGTTAACCGCCTGCGGCATGGCTGTGTGCCTCCTGAAACCGTATATCCGACAGCGCGTCTCGAATCGGCTCGATATGTTTCACGACCTTCTCAAAAGCGTCTGCGTACTGATCCAGGAGTCTGCGTCCCGCTCGGGGGAATGACGGCAACCGGAACAGTTCGTCTCGAATGCTCTCGGTCCGGGGGAGCGAATCGGGTCGATAGGTCGGTAAACCCTCGGGGCGGTTGACCCTGGCGATGTGCCGGTAGGTCCCCTCGGTGAATAGCGGTTGCTGGTGAAGCAGGGGGTACCGCGCGTCGGATACCTCGCAGCCCTCCGCTCGCAACGCTTGCAGCAGGTGATCTTTCGAAAGCCCGCACGCGCTGCGCCAACGGACCACATACTCGAAATAGGTGCGTTCGACTCCGGCCGGGGGCAGGAAGGTGTCGACCCCGAAAGGCTCAAGCCGGTGGGACAGGTACTCGAGGTTCTCCCTGCGGTGCCGGTTGCGTTCCTCCAGGTGCCGCAGTTGGACCCGTGCCACCGCGGCCGAAAGAGGCGCCAGGCGGGTCTTGATTCCGAACGTCGTCGCGGCGAACCGGCGTTCCGGCGCTTCGAGTTCCCACAGCCGTACCATGTCCCCCAGGGCCACCGCTTGGTGGAAGATTTCGGGATCGTCGGTGAGCAGCATCCCACCCTCGCCCGCCGGCGCCAGCTTGCTCGTCTGGAGGCTGAACACCGAGACGTCGCCGAAACTGCCGCAAGCCTGCCCTCTGCGCCTCGCTCCGTGGGCGTGGGAGGCGTCCTCGACGATCGCCAGGTTGTGGCGACGGGCCAAGTCGAGGAGGGGCCCCAGTCGACAGGGCATTCCCCACAGGTGAACCAGGACCATGGCCCGCGTTCGGGGGGTGATCCTCTTTTCCGCGTCATCCGGATCCAACCCCAGTCGTGCCGGCTCGCTCTCGCAGAATACGGGAAGCGCGCCAACCCATAACATCGGAACAACCGAGGCCCAGAAGGTCGCCGACGGAACCAGAATCTCGTCACCGGGTTCCAGGCCGAGCGCGAAGAAAGCGGCCAGGAGAGCCGCAGTGCCGTTGCAGTGGGCGAGGGCGAAACGACGGCCGAAGAAGGCGGCGTACTCCTCCTCCAGGCGGCGGGTGCTCTCGTGGAAGGAAAGATCGCCGTCGGACAGAACCTCCAGGACCGCCCGCCTTTCTTCCGAGCCCAGAATGGGCCAGCGGTTCGCCTCGGCGTTCGTTCCGGTGACGGCCGGCGTTCCTCCAAGAATCGCGGGCTTGGTCATGAGATCAGCCTCCTCGTTTGGTTTCCGACTCCTGTTCAACCATGTCTGATAGGCGCAGGCTTTCCAGGTCGTGGCGGGGCGGCCGCGCCTGCTCGTTGCCCATGAGCACCCAGTAAGTCTCCGATTCGGGTTGTTTCCCCCGGTTCCGGTCGCGTTGTTTAGGGATTCTCCCTCCCTCATCCCGAACTACCGGAAGAAAACGAATAGGTTACGACGTCCCCCCCGGAGCGAGCCTCGGCGGGCCGGGTCGCCTACGCTTCCTTCTCGAGAATGATCGGACTCCGGCGGGTGGTCAGGAATCGAGAGAGGGGGGGCGCCGACCCTCGGGGGTTCTCATCGGTGCTCAAGACCGATCCTCCGGAGCAGTTGCGGGAACCGGGGATCCTCCCGCAGAGGGTCGAAAATGGGGTCCACCGAGATGTACATGAGGTACTCGGAACGTTCCTCACATGCGGCCTCCAACTGGGCCAACGCCTCGTCAAGCCAGCCCAGGACCGTGAAGAGGACGGCCGAGTCGAAAGGCGGAAGATCTTCAGCCTCTACGCCGAACGGCTCGAACCTCTCCGGGTCCGCCGACAGACCGTCGACACTCGCGGCTTGGAGGAGTTCCAGGAACGGAGTCAGGGGCTTCGAGAAGGCGCGCTCGAAGTCGCCGACGGCCTCAGCAACCGCGCCCTGCTTGAGGAGAACCAGGCCTCTCCCCAGGAGGGCCGGCTTGAAGTCCGGTTCGAGGTCGAGGGTCCGGGTATACTCTCGAGACGCCCCTTCATAGTCCCGCTTATAGTAAAGCACTCGGGCTTTGGCGCTGGTGGTGACCGGCGACAGGGGATCGAGATCGACGGCCGTCTGGATCGCCGCGAGAGCCTCCTCCAGTTTCCCCCGAGAGGCCAACAAAAGACCGTGCCAATGATGACCCTCGGCATAATCGGGAGCAAGGTCCAAGGCTCTGCCGAAGTGTTTCTGCGCCAGGTCCCAGTCCCATGCGTAGGACATGGCCCAGTTGGCCAGAACCGCGTGGGCTTCGGGGAGCGCCTCATTCAAATCCAGCGCTTGGCGGGCCGCATCGTGCGCTTTGGGCATGACCTGCTCGGGCGGATGCGAGGAGTATCCTGTGGTTCCGAGAAGCAAGTACGCGGCGGCCAGTCCGGCCCAGGCATCCCCATAATCGGGTTGTCGGTCGATGGCGGCTTCGAAGTGGGTGATCGCATTCTCCAAGGACGGCTGATCCCGCTTCTCGAGCAGATACCGTCCCCGCATGTGGGACAAATGCGCTTCCGGGTCCAGGGAGACGCTGACCGTCGCCGTCCTCTCCTCTTCCGGGCTCAACCGCGTCCGAATCTCCTCGGCCACCGCCCGGGCGATGCCGTTCTGAAGTTCGGCGATGTTCCGGAAGTCCCGGCGGAACTCGAACGGGCCGAGAAGGGTGCGCTCGCCGGTCCTTTCGATGAGCCGCACCCGACAGAACACTTCGTCTCCCGAGACCTGAACCGAGGCCTCCACAATCGCATCCGCCCTCGGTTCGCGGGCGATCCGGGAGAGGGATCTCTCGGAATCCTTGAACCGCATCATCGTAGTGCGCGACGGCACTCGCAGGCCCTCGATCTCGGAGAGCCTGGCGATGGTGGCGTCGGTCATTCCGGCCGCCAGCCACTCGTCGTCGGGATGGGAAAGGTTCTTGAAGGGGAGAACCGCGAGAGACCCGATCCGGGGAGAGGTGGTGAACCATCCTTCGAAGGGGGTGCTGTGGAAGAAGACCAGGAGAAGGAGGGAAAAGAAGAAAACCAGGGCGATGGCAAGGCCGATTCGGACGGGGCGGCGGCGGCCGGGCGGCGGCC
>CAYRCA010000321.1:0-5588 GCA_964422565.1 uncultured Acidobacteriota bacterium
TCGCCAAGCTGCTGCACTGGTTGCGCCACAATACCGACAAGCGGGACCGGATGATGACGGCGATCGAACACTGCGACATGGCCGCCGCAGTCCTTTGCGGCCTCTCGGACCTCGACCGGCTTCCGCGCAGTATCTGCGCCATGGGCCACAAGTGGATGTGGAACGAGTCCTTGGGAGGCCTGCCTCCGGAGGACTTCCTGGTTAGTGTGGACCCTCTGCTGGAGGGGGTTCGGGACAAACTGGCGGGTTACTATGCCACCTCGGACAGACTCGCCGGTGAGTTGACGACCGAGTGGGCGGAGAAACTCGGGTTGAAGGCGGGGATCCCGGTTCCGGTGGGGGCCTTCGACGCCCACTGGGATGCGGTGGGCGCCGGCATTCGGGAAGGGGATGTGGTCAATGTGGTGGGGACTTCTACCTGCGTCATGGCGATCGCCCGGCAGGTCGATCTGATCCCGGGGGTGTGTGGCGTCGTCCACGGATCCATCCATCCCGATTACTACGGAATCGAAGCCGGCCTTTCGGCGAGCGGCGACATCTTCGAGGCGATCGCTCGGAGGGCGGGTGCGGGCATCGCCGACCTCTCCGAAGGGTTGGACGATTTCCGTCCGGGTCAGACCGGCTTGTTGCGCCTGACCTGGGACAACGGCGATCGGACGGTCCTGGTGAACCCCGAGCTCGGCGGCGTCTGTCTGGGCTGGAACTTGACGGCTACGGCTCAGGACGAGCTCTTCGCGGCCATCGAGGGGACCGCGTTCCACACCCGCATCATCCTGGAACGCATGATGGAGAAGGGAGTGGCCATCAACCGGATCATCAACGGGGGAGGCGTGCCCCAGAAGAGCGAGGTGCTGAACCGGGTCTACGCCAACGTCCTGCAGAAGCCGGTCCTGGTGCCCCGGGAGGAAGTGACCAGCCTGGGTTCTGCCATCTTCGCCTTCTTGGCGGCGGGAGTCTTCTCCTCGATCGAGGAGGCACAGGAATCCCTCTGTCCAAGCTTCCGTGTGGTCGAGCCGGAGCCCGGATCGCGGGAGGTCTACGACGAACTCCACGAGCTGTTCCGGAGACTCTACTTCGGCTTCGGTCGGTCCGACTCCGGCCCCTTGCAGGTGGGAGACGCGCTGCCGACGCTCCGGCGGATCGCCGCGCGGGCCCGCGACTAGACTTTAGACTAGAGAGATAGCCCGGGCGTCCCAACGCGGGACTCTGCGGCGACCGGAGCAGAATCCGCGCCTCATCCCCGGTCACGGGCGGGACGCGGGGATGGGACGACCGTGCTGGTGGCGAGAGCCTGGCGATCACGCGCGGAGGGTAGCACGGTCGTCCCACCCGGGCGTCCCGTCCGGGATTCACGGTCAGATGCCCGTGCTACCCCCGTGTCAATCCAACAATCAGCAAACCGACACCGGACGCCAGCATCACGCCGCCGAGCAACGGAGGCAGAGGGATGGTCTTGTGCTCTTTGGCTGCGATCGCAACTGGACCCATCTCCACCATGGTTTCCTCGCTGGTGTAAGTGATGCCCTGATAGATCAGCGAGATCAAGCCGAGGATGATGAGAACTATGCCGGCAAGACTCCAGGCGTTCATGAAGCCCCCTTTTCGTCGATGCTAGATCGGGTGTCTTCCCTGGATGATGCGGATCAGAACGACGGCAATCGCTATGATCAGCAGCAGATGGAGAAATCCTCCCAGTGTGTAGGAGCTCACCATCCCGAGGAACCACATGATGAGCAATATCACAAAAATCGTCCACAGCATATATCCTCTCTATTCTAGAGCTTCCGCCGGCAGCACCAAGCCCTGGCGGCGGTTGTCTGAGGATAAGTGCACGCAATTCGGGAACCAAACGGGTAATCGGAATGGGAGACGGGAGCGATCGTGCCGATCACGAGACTGCGAAAATTGGAGTGACCACCCCCTTCAAACCCAACCGGCAGGAAGACCGACCGTCCGCTATGCCGGACGGCGGGAAAGAGGGGCCGTCACTACAATCGTCGCGCAAGCAGGGAAATGTTCCCCGGTGGCGATTTGGGAACACGCAGCCCGGAACGTCGGTGTCGGTCAGACGGAACCGGTATGCTTACGCTCAATCGTAAGCCAACTCTCTCAACCGCTCTTCGATCTCGTCTCTGGGCAACCAGCGACCCCTCACCATGACGCCGGCCTGTCTGGAGATATTGCCGGCGTCCGCGAGTGGATTGGCCTCCAGCAGGATGAGGTCGGCGCGCATGTCGGGAGCGACCGCGCCAAAGGAGTCCTTGTCCCGGAAATACCGGCCCACCTCGGACGTGCCCGACTTGAGGATCGCGTAGGGGCTCATTCCCGACTCAACCATCCGCTCGATTTCCTTATAGGTGGAGAACCCGGGAACGCTGAACACCTGCGGTGCGTCGGTGCCGAAAAGAATGGGGACTCCGCCTTCGTGGAGGGCCCGCAACAAGTGCTTGCGGTTCTCGGCGATGGTTCGGGCCCGCTCGAGGTCGAAATCCTCGGCGCCGGTCAACCGGTTGTGCCTCTCGATCCAGCTCCGCATCATGTCGGGTGATACGTACTCCAGCCCGTTGTACCCCTTCATGGTCTCCAGATCGTTGGCCCCCAGGATCGTCTCCCAGAGGATCATGGTGGGAATCACCCAGGCGCCCACCTCCCGAGTTCGGGTAACCACCTCCTCGAGCCTGACGGGATCCAGCGGTCCGCGATCCCCTTCCAGGTACTCGATATAGCCGTCCAGGTGATCGATCGTCTGCTGGCCCATTTCCAGCGCGTGCAGGATGCCCACGTCGGCGGGCACGTGTCCGGCGAAAGGGATGCCCAACTCCCGGGCCGTCTCGGCCATGGCGTCGAACTCCTCGCGGGTCGGTCCGGGATGCACCTTGAGGAGATCCCACCCTTCGCGGTGCTGTTGGCGGACCCTTTCGATCGCCTCCTCGGGCGAATTGATCGATGCGCCGCTGAAGCTCGGGCCGGCCAGATAGAGATTCGGCGCAAGAATCTCTCCCCGGTTGGCCTGTTCGCGGAGGTCCAGCTGGTTGTCGTGCCCCAGCATGCCGCGCACCGTCGTGACGCCGTTGGCCACGAACAGAAGCAGGACGCGTTCCACATACTCCGGCTGGTCGGAAGGGGGAATGTGACCGTGCATCTCGGCAAAGCCGGGCATGAGGTATCGATCCCGACCCTCGACGACCAGAGCCCCATCGGGGACGGTCGTTTCGTCGGCCGGTCCGACCTCCGCGATTCTGTCTCCCCGCACGACCACGGTCTGATTCTCGATAATCCGATCCGAATCACCCGGAAATACGTTGACGTTGACGAAGGCCACCGTCGGCTCGACCGGGTCCGGTACGTCCGGCGCGCATCCGGCGAGAAGAAACGAGACGGCGGCAATGAACGTGTGGGAAGCTGTGATTCTGCTGTTCATGCCTCCTCCTGCCAGGTTGTTGTCGAACACTGAACCGAACGGGAGGCTACGGCCGGGCCCACCCGCCTCAACGGCGACGCCACGCCCCGGCCAACGATAAGGCGTTTTCGGTCTAGCAGCTATGCTTGGCCAGACGCGCCGTGAGCGACGCTGGTGACGCTTCGGTCCGTGCAGTTGTTCCCGTTCGGAGTCACTGCGGTAAACTTGAACGGAATGCGGATCACACTCGTCGGTCCTCAACCCCGACACAGTACTCGCAATGAGGCTTATGGTAGCAGATTCCAGCGAGATCTTCGAGCAGCGTTCTCCGACGCACCAATGGAGAGAGCACGCCAAACTCTGAACAACCGGAAGGATCGTAGCCTCGATCGGCGTCGCCCCACCCATCGATGTGCGGCGATTCCCGTTGCTTACCGATCGGCGGTGGTGTCACGCGGTCCCGGCTACCGCGGTGCCGTGGTGGTAGGGGTGGACAGGCGGGCAAGAGGACAAGAAGTGCGAAGTGGGTTTCGTGGCCTATGGGTGTCGCCCGGTCCAAGCCTGGAATTAGCTATAGCTATAGCTAAGATTAGACGTGGACGTCGGCTATAATAATCGCCATGGCCGGGTGCTAATGAAGCTTTTTTCGGATGTCGGTGTTCGCCCGAATTTCATGAGAACAGACGCGCCCTTGGCTGGACGGACCCTTCCTGAGAATGCTTCGCGTTGTGGCGGACCGAAACGCAATGGAAGAGTTGCCTCCTGTGTGCGTTCCTGTGTCGGACAATCAGGAGATACTCCCTTAAGACAATACGAATGGTAGAGTTGCGATTCAAACTCGCTGGAATTAAGAACGTTTTCAAGAAGGTTTTGGACTATTATCCAAAATGGGTCTGCAAGCGTGAGTATGAACGTCAATCCTTTATTCTGTTTAATGAAAGGCCCGTTGAATACACCTTTGTATTTAGGCACTTGTCACGGTTATACCCGGTCAAAGTCCTCGATGTTGGAACTGGTACGTCCGCTTTGCCTCAACTCATGTCCCAGTGTGGTTGCCTCGTTACGGCGATTGATAATGTCAAGGATTACTGGCCGTCGGGTATGTTCAATCGACACTTTCACATCTTGGACGATGATATTACTTCTTCGCAACTGAGGGATAAGTTCGACCTTATTACCTGTATAAGCGTCTTGGAGCATATCGAAGATTCCGATATGGCCGTTAGAAATATGTTTAGTCTTTTAAAGCCCGATGGACATATTATTCTCACTTTTCCCTATACCGAGCACTGCTATGTCCGAAATGTCTATGAGCTGCCTGGCTCACAATATGGCGAAGGCTCCATTCATATCTGCCAGTCCTATTCTCGCAGAGAGATCTCCAAGTGGCTCGGAGATAATAATGGGACCATTGTGGAACAGGAATATTGGCGGTTCTGGGATGGAGAGTTCTGGACTGTAGGGAATCAGTTAGTGCCGCCGCAAGAAGTGGGAAAGGAGGAAACGCATCAGGTTTCAAGTGTCCTGATTCAGAAAGGGCACGGGTGACGCCAAGCTTATTTACCCACTCGGCGAGAGATTAGACCTTGCATATCGGTATGGTCCTTGACATCGAGCGTCCATTTCCACCGGACATCCGCGTGGAAAAGGAAGCCGCGGCTCTGGCCGCCGCGGGCCATCGGGTGACGGTTCTCACGCGACGTCTTCCCGCCACGGCGCCTCGACGGGAGGTCCCGCGGGGGGGAACGATGTGTGTGGTCCGTGCCTTGGTGAACGAATCCCGAGGGGTCGGGGCGAGGGTGTGGGATGGACTCCGCCTCATCCATCGGAGCTGGCTTGAGCCGCTGCATCAGTTTGTTCAAGCCGAATCCCCCGATTGTCTCCATGTCCACGACCTGCCGCTGGCGGGCACGGTGTTGCGGGTTGCCGAAGCGTACGGGCTGCCGGTGGTCGTCGATCTTCACGAAAACATGCCGGCCGCCCAGCGCGCTTATCGGTCGGGCATGCCGATCGTCCCGAGGGCGAAATCCACCATCTTGTACAACTATCACGTGATGCGGTGGCATGAGACCCGCATTCTTGAACGGTGTACTCGGGTTGTTGTGGTCGTTCGGGAGGCTGCTGAAAGGTTGTATGGGTACGGTATTCCACGGGAGAAAGTTGTCGTTGTCTCAAACACTGAAGATGA
>CAYRCA010000322.1:0-5572 GCA_964422565.1 uncultured Acidobacteriota bacterium
CCACTTCATGCCGAAGCCCAGACCGCCGGTATAGGTTGGCCGCGAGACCATGGGCCAGGAGGTGGATTCCTCGGCGATGGACTGGATTCCAGGCCGGTCCCGATACACCTCCTCGTTGAGGCGGCGCAGGAAGGAGATCGCGTCCAGATCCTCGTTTCCGCCATGCTTGTTGGGAATCCACTCACCCTCTTGCCGGCCGTAGTCGAGATAGAGCATCGAGGCGACGGCGTCGACCCGCAACCCGTCGGCGTGATAGACGTCCAGCCAGAACAGGGCGCTGCTGATGAGAAAGCTCTGGACCTCCCGCCTGCCGTAGTTGAAGATCAAGCTGTCCCAATCGGGATGAATCCTTTGGCTGGGGTGGGAGTGCTCGAACAGGTAGGTCCCGTCGAAAAAGCCGAGTCCGTGCTCGTCGGCGGGAAAATGGGACGGCACCCAGTCCAATATGACTCCGATCCCGTGCTGGTGGAGATAGTCGACCAGGAACATGAAATCTTGAGGCGTCCCGTACCGGCTGGTGGGCGAGAAGAAGCCGCTGACCTGGTAACCCCAGGAACCGTAGAAGGGATGCTCCATGACGGGCAGGAATTCCACGTGGGTGAATCCCATGTCGTTGACGTATTCCGCCAACTCGGGGGCCAACTCGCGGTAGGTGAGCGGGTGATCGCCCTCTTCGGAGACCCGTCTCCATGAACCGAGATGCACTTCGTAAATCGACATCGGCGCATGCGTCGCGTCCCACTTCCGTCGCTTCTCCATCCACTCGGCGTCATTCCAGGAGTACTCCAGATCCCAGACGATCGAGGCCGTCCGGGGGGGCTTCTCGCTGTGAATGGCGAAGGGGTCGCACTTGTCCACCCGGTAGTTCTCGTGTCGCGAGGCGATGTGATATTTGTAGGGGGCGCCCTTCGTCACGCCCGGCACGAATCCCTCCCAGATGCCGGAAGATCCCCGGGGCATCAAGGGATGACGCTCCTTGTCCCATCGGTTGAACTCGCCCATGACCGAAACACTCTCGGCGTTGGGCGCCCAGACGGCGAATTGGGTGCCTTCCCGATCCCGGCGTCGGGCTGTGCGGGCGCCCAGCTTCTCGTACAGGCGAAAGTGGCTTCCCTCATTGAAGAGGAATACGTCGTCGTCGGTCAGCGGACTCGCGTCGTAATAGACTGCGACGCCCGATTCGGTCGTTCGATTATCGGTCTTCTTAGCCATGAATGGCGCTCCTTCGGTCCAGACCGGCATCTAAAATCCGGCCACACCGTCTCGAATACCCAAAACCCTCGAGAGGCGTCCGGTCAAGCGACGCGCGGAACCTTGTCTTCCGGGTACCGACGACCGTTCTGGGTCTTCGGGCTTGGGGGCCTGGGAGTCGGGTGTCCGGCACCGAACCTCCAGTCCCCAGCCCCCGGTGCCGCGCGTTCCACATCATTCGCCGGTCCCCAAGAGTTGTTCGATTCCCTTCAAAGGTATCCTCACCCAGCCGGGACGGTTGTTCAACTCGTAGCCCAGCTCGTAGACCGCCTTCTCCAGCAGAAAGGCATCCAGCAGTATCCTCAGTTCCCCGGGAGTCTCGGGCAGAAAGCCCCCCGGTTCCGCCGCGACAAGATAGGCCTTGAGAAAGGTTACGGAAACCCAGCTGTGCCAGAGGTCCGCCCACATCTCCATGCGTTCCGGATCCTCGTATCGAACCAGGCCTCGGTCCTCCAGCGACAGGAGAACCGAATAAGCCGCGTAGTGGAAGGAGCGGATCATCCCGGCGACATCCCGAAGGGGTGACCGTTTGATCCGTCGCTCCGTCACGGGGCGGGCCGGCTCCCCCTCGAAGTCCATGATTGCGAAGTCTTTTCCCGTAGAGAGAACCTGGCCAAGGTGGTAGTCGCCGTGGCACCGCAACCGCTTTGCCGTGATCTTCTCTCCCGTGATCGCCCGGAACAACTCGATCAGGTCCCGCTCGCTTTGGAGCAGGCCCTGAACTCGGGAGTGCAGCTTCTTGGGAAGCCGCGCCACCGAACCGCGCAAGGCCTGAAAGACTTGGCCGGTCAGGCTGCGCATCGACTGGAAGAGCGAACGCTGGTAGAGCTTGGAGAAGGGTTCGGGCGCGAAGTCCGGATCGTCCGGCTCGGAGGCGAGGACCACGTGGAGCTCGGCCGTCCGCTGACCCAGAAGTCGGGCTGCCTCCGTGTAGTTGCCGATCATTCTCGACAATTGCGGAGGCACTTCCCACTCGGCGAGCTCCAACAGGTGCGCCGGGTGAGGAGCGATCGAGTCGAGCTCCGCCGGGCCGGCCATCGACTTCTCGAAGAAATGGGTGACCCTGTCGGTGGTGTAGGCCCACGCATCCCCCTCGTTCGCCACATACTCGTGAAGAACGGCCAGTGTGGTCGGCTCGGTCCCCTTGGTGCGGTACTCCAGAGCGCCCACAACCTGGGGAACGTGTTCGAAACCCCTGTCCGTGAGGAATCGCCCGATCTCGAGGTCGGGGTTGATTCCGGGCGCGGGACGCCGGAAGACTTTGAGAATGAGGCGATCGCCGTAAACCACCGAGGTGTTGCTCTGCTCGACCTTGAGCAGCGACGGCGTGAGAGGCTCGGCCGCCTCCTCCCGGATACGGCGAAGAGCGCGGGTGGCGAAAGGCCGGAGCCTTCCCCGGCCGCCCGCGCGGCCCCGTCTCGGAGACAACGTATCGAGCAGCAGACTGCAGAACTCCGGGTCCACCAAGGCGTCGAAGAGGACCCCCTCCTCGGCCGCCCCCTCCACGCGAAGGCGCGCCACGACGGTGTGCTGATACCCCCGCAATACGGCCTGCGCCTTTTCGCTCGAGGCATAGCCGAGGGGAAGCAGATAAGTGTCGCTGTCCCCGTCCCTGTAATCCACCTGCACCAAGAGGAGGACCGCGTCGGGCGTTCCGGCCGGAAGCTGGAGGACGTCCTTGACTCGGGCCCATTTGACGTTTCGGGCCTTTCCGCCGAACCACCTTCGGGTCGGCAGATATTGGGCCAGAACGGCCTCCAGGGCCTCTCTCGACGGCCCTTCGAACACATCCGTCCAGGCTCGGCGCGCCGACAACAGCCTGAGCCGAGACAGAAAGGTCGAAAGGTCGATCGACTCCCCGCGCTCCGTTGGCTGGACCAGTTGGAGCCAGTAGAAGGAGTGGGGGCCGATGGACAGAAAATAAGGCCGATCGGAGATGGGGGGGAACTCGGTTTCCCCGAAGACCTCCACGGGTAGACGGCCTCTGAAGTCGCTCAGATCCAGGTCGACGCACTGGACGAAGCGGGACAGGTTGGCGACCACCAGGATGTTCTCGTCCTCGTAGCGGCGAACGAAGGCCAGGATCTTGCGGTTTTCCGGCTGTAGGAACTCGATGTCGCCTCGGCCAAAGGCCGCGAAACGCCTCCTTTGGGCGATCAGGCGCCGGGTCCACCAGAGCAGGGAGGAGGAATTGTTCTGCTGCGCCTCGACGTTGACGGCGTTGAAATGATACTCGGGGTCGATGATGACGGGCAGGTAGAGCTGCTGGGGGTTGGCCGGGGAGAATCCGGCGTTGCGGTCTGAACTCCACTGCATGGGGGTCCGGACTCCGTTGCGATCCCCCAGGTAAACGTTGTCTCCCATGCCGATCTCATCGCCGTAGTAGATGATGGGCGATCCGGGGAGCGAGAGGAGGAGGCCGTTCATCAGTTCGATCCGCCTGCGGTGGTTGCCCAGCAGCGGGGCGAGGCGGCGACGGATCCCAAGGTTGATCCTCATCTGCGGATCGTGGGCGTAGACCCGATACATGTAGTCCCGCTCCTCGTCGGTGACCATCTCCAGGGTGAGCTCGTCGTGGTTGCGGAGAAAGAGCGCCCACTGGCAGGTTTCGGGGAGGGCCGGGGTCTGCTCCAGAATGTCGATGACCGGAAAACGATCCTCCATGCGCAGGGCCATGAAGAGTCGCGGCATGAGGGGAAAGTGGTAGGCCATGTGGCAGACGTCGCCCGAGCCGAAATAGGCCACGGCGTCCTCCGGCCACTGGTTGGCCTCGGCCAGCAGCACCCGGTCCCGATACTTGCTGTCGACGTGGGCGCGGAGCTGTCTCAGGAACTCCAGAGTCTCGGGGAGATTCTCACAGTTGGTCCCCTCCCGTTGGAATAGATAGGGGACCGCGTCCAGGCGGAGACCGTCCACCCCCATCCCCAGCCAGAAGTCGAGCACCCGAAAGACAGCCTTCCGCACGTGGGGATTGTCATAATTCAGATCCGGCTGATGCGAGTAGAATCGGTGCCAGTAATAGGCCTTCGCCACCGGATCCCAGGCCCAGTTGGAGGACTCGAAGTCCTTGAAGATGATCCTTGCGTCCTTGTAGCGGTCGGGCGTGTCGCTCCATATGTAGAAGTCCCGCCATCGGCTCCCCGGCCGGGCGCGCCGGGCGCGCTGGAACCAGGGGTGTTGATCCGAAGTGTGGTTCAAAACGAGTTCGGTGATGACGCGCAACTCCCTCTTGTGGGCTTCCCGGAGGAATTTCCGGAAGTCCTGGAGGGTGCCGTAGGCGGGCAGGATCGAGGTGTAATCGGAGGTGTCGTATCCGTCGTCCCGCAGGGGCGACGGCGAGAAGGGCAGCAGCCAGATTGCCGTGACGCCCAGTTCCCGCAGATAGTCAAGCTTGCGGGTCAGGCCCCTGAAGTCGCCGATGCCGTCGCCGGCGCTGTCGACGTAGGCTCGGATGTGCAGTTCGTAGATGACCGCGTCCTTGTACCAGAGGGATGTCCTTTCCGACTCCGCCGGCTGTATTTTCTCGTCTGCCACTATCTTCCCCGTCCGCAGCTCTTGTTGATTTTCCGGCACATCCCGTCTGTGTCCGCAAACCTCAGAGAAAATAATCGAAATCCCGCTCCGTCCGAATTCTCCGGCGAACCCGGAAGATCTGGGCCGGGGACTGGTGCGGATCCAGTTCCACGTAGTTGCGTCCGCTCTGCCAGAGAAACCGGCCGTCTCCGAGAAGGTCGTGAACCTGGAAAGGCCGGGCGCGGTCGGTCGTCGGGTCCTCCAGGTCGAGCTGGAGCCACCCCGTGTGGGTGTGATGGGGATCCAGGTTGACCACCACCACGATGATATTGGAGAAGTCGTCCGTGTGTTTGCTGTAACAGACGATTTGCTCGTTGTCGACGGGGTGGAAGCGCAGGCTCCAGTCGCTCTGCAACGCCGGGTTCTCACGTCGAATCCGGTTGACCCGCGCGATATAGTCTCTGAGGCTGTCCGGCCGGTCGATGTCCCAGTGACGGATCTGGTACTTCTCGGAGTCCAGATACTCCTCGCTCCCCGGCTCTCGCGGGCGGTTCTCGCAAAGCTCGAAGGCCGGGCCGTAGATTCCGTAGTTTGCGCCCAAGGTTGCGGCCAGCACCAAGCGGGCGGCGAAGGCGGGCCTGCCTCCCGTCTGCAGATACTCGGTCAGAATATCGGGAGTGTTGGGCCACAGATTCGGCCGAAAATACTCCCGGACCTCGCTCCGGCAGAGTTCGGTGAAATACTCCGTCAACTCGTACTTGGTGTTGCGCCAGGCGAAGTAGGTGTAGGACTGGGTGAAGCCGATCTT
>CAYRCA010000323.1:0-5571 GCA_964422565.1 uncultured Acidobacteriota bacterium
CTTGGGAGGAGACGACCGCCGGCGACGTGTATTGGGTGGACGCCCGAGTGCTCGATCGTTTCAGGCAGACTCCGGACTGAAGCATCGAGGCGGCCCCGAGGCTGGTTCCACCTGACCGACTCACCCATCGGCCATGTCCCCGCGCATGGAGTGTGCGCGTTGCGAGACGGCGCCACGCCGATCGCTTCACCTCCGGGGCGCCGTCAGGCGCGCCACCTCGGCGTCCCAGCCGAGCGCCAGGTGGACGCGGTCCTTATCGGCGCTCGGATTTCGGATCAGAGCGAGGACTCGGGCGCCGTCTGCGGCGACCGAATAATACTCGCGTCGGCTTCGTCGCCGGCCAACCCCGGTTGCTTTTCGGAGGCGTCCACACCGGCACGAACCCTCGCACTTATGTCGGAGACCTGCCCGGAGGAGGCCACCGCCACCCGCTAGCCGTCCGGGGACAGGGCGAGTTGAGAGATGACCGTCTCGGCGAACTCCGCCGGCTTCAAGAGGCGGCCCGCGCCTTGCGACGGGAATACGAGTCCCGGGGTCGCGGCGAGGCCTTCGAGCTCCTCAAAGGCTACCTGAGCGGCAAGGACCCAGGCCAAAGCTACCGGCTCCTGGCCAGCCGACCTGAAGCGACCGAGCGAACGATCGCGGTGATGATCCACCGCCCGCGCCAACGCTACCGCCGGAATGAGCCGGAAGATCGAGGAGGAGATCGCCGAAGCGCACGGCTCGACTTCATCTTCGAATTAACCCAACGCAACATCAAGAAGCATCATTGTTGCGAATCCCAACATCGCGCCTATAGTTGATAAATCGGTTTCATTTCCGCTTTGTGATTCAGGAATCAGTTCTTCAACCACGACAAATATCATTGCACCGGCAGCAAAGGATAAAGCATATGGAAGTAATGGAGTTATCAGCAGGACTAAATAAGCCCCCAAGACTCCGGCTACCGGCTCCACCATGCCCGACAGCTGACCGTAGTTAAAAGACTTCAACCTCGAAAATCCTTCACGCCTTAAGGGAATAGAAACCGCCGCCCCCTCAGGAAAATTCTGCAATCCGATTCCTATAGCCAGTGCTATAGCACCATAGAAAAGGCCAGGGTCTGAATCACTTGCCAAGGCTCCAAACGCAACTCCCACGGCGAAACCTTCAGGTATATTATGGAGTGTTATGGCCAAAACAAGAAGTACACTCCTCTGCCACTGCGTGCTAATACCTTCGGCTTGATCTATTGTACGTCCGAGATGCAAGTGCGGCAAAGTCTTGTCGACCAAAAATAGAACAGCGCCCCCTAACAGAAATCCCGAAAGGGCGGGAAGCCACGGAACTACACCACTGAGTTCCGCCAGCTCGATGGCCGGTTTTAATAATGACCAGAAACTTGCCGCGATCATTACCCCGGCGGCAAATCCCAACATTGAATTGAGTATTTTCCTATTAATAGTTCTAAAGAAAAATACCATACCAGATCCAAGAGCGGTAAGAAGCCATGTAAATAGAGTGGCGAAAAGTGCCAATAATACGGGGTGATAATCAAGCAACGAGTTTATATGCACTTCTTATGCCTCTCATTTCATCAATTAGTCTGTTCTTTTGAATATGAAGACTTCAAGACTCTGGCGCGTCAAAGCGATGCCTCTCCCCTATCCTGTGCGGCCCAACGCTCCCGGGTAAGGCGCAGGGCCCTCACGCAAGCTTGCCCGAACTCAAGAACGCGGCTCGCCCCTTCGTCGCTTTCACACAATTTATGAGGTTCCGACGAGAGTCGGCGCCGTGGGCCGTGCCACACCGGCCCCATCCGATCATGTGGGGCCGTAAGTTCGCTTCATGTGTTCGACCGACTTTCGAAGGAGCTCACGAAGTACCGTCTCGTCCAAATCAGCCAGTCTCTTGACGTAAAGACAGGACTTTCCGGTCTTATATTTCCCAAGCCGGCTCAGAAGCTCGGCGTACCGGTCGAAGCCGGCCATCATGTAAAGGGTTAGATTCCCCTTTCGCGGAGAAAATCCGGCAAGAAACCAGTCCCCCTCGCGTCCACTTTCGTATCGATAATGGTAGCTGCCGAACCCCACCATACTCGCGCCCCAGAGCTTTGGCTCCTCTCCCGTGACGCTCTTCATGATCTCGAGCACGCGCCAGCAGTCTCGTCGGCGCGCTTCATCGGGAATTGAGCGCAGGAATTCGTCGACACTTCCGTCGGTCGCTCGAGTCTTCATGTCCGCCCTTGCCTCCCCGGTTGAGGACGTGGGTAGATACCATTGTCGCTTTCACGTCTTCGTGTCCCGGCAAATGCTGTACGGTCTGGATATTCGTAGCCACCCTCCGGATGCTGTGTGGCAAACGACGACGCCTCCCGCATCCTGGGAAGTAACGCTGGCCGGAAATAACGCCAGACGGTATTCGGGGTCCACCACCGCGTGCCTGCCCACGAGCGTAAACATGTCGCCAGCCGTTACCCGGCTGTCCCCCGACCGCTCGTGTTTTCCTCATCCCCGCAGCCCCCGGGCCAAGCCCCCCTCTTGGCCCAAGCCGGCAAGGCCCTCCGTGGGATGCCTTCGGGCCACTTTCCCACTATAACGCGCGCGGGGGATTTTTTTCGGAACTTTTTTCACCTCCCCGGATAAGTTTTCCGGCCGTTTCGCTCATTGATCCATTGAGAGGAATCGGTTTCGCAAGGCGGTTCACGGTGGATCGCCGCGCCGGTCGCGCAGTTCGATGCCGGAAGAGCGGAATTTACCGATGGGCGAAAAGTTCGGCAGAGTCCAACAGCGTGCCCCGGTTCTCCTTGACTATACATAGAAGTGTAATGTATCGTACCTCTATGCAAATGCGGTCGGTTTCGGAACGAAGAGATCGCCCATGAACATCGGCAAGGATCTCGTCGCCGCCTCCGCGACGCCTCTTGTACTGGCCATTCTCAGCGAGGGAGAGAGCTACGGCTACGCCATCATCCAGCGCGTGGGCGAGCTCTCGGGCAATAGACTGCGATGGACGGACGGGATGCTCTATCCGCTGTTGCATCGACTCGAGCGAAATGGAAACGTGGAGGCGACCTGGAGAGAGTCCGAGACCGGGAGGCGACGCAAGTATTACCGGGTGACCAAGCGGGGGCTGGAACACCTGGCGAATCAGCGGCGCGAGTGGCAGGTTGTGGACTCGACGCTGCGGGGAATCTGGCTTACCGCCATCGATGCTACTGCCTGGCGAATCTAGCGGGGCTTGGTGGGAGGGGCCCACGACGTGGAGACAAACGACTTGGGGAACGGCCGTAGACTCGAAGACAGCATCGCGGAATGGCGGACTTATATCCGCCGCCAGCAAACCCTCCACTCGGTTGATATCGAGGAGCTCGAAGACCACCTGCGCCTGCAGGTCAAGGCTCTGGGGGAGGCGGGCCTCGCGGATGATGAAGCGTTTCTGGTGGCCGTAAAGCGTCTGGGCGACATGGACTCGCTGGCGCGCGAATTTGCCCGGGAGTACTCGGAGCGGCTTTGGAAGCAACTGGTGGTGTCACCGGGCGCCGGCGGCATGGCGGCCGAGGCGAACCGCGAGACCTTGATGGCCGTCGGGTTGGCGCTGGCGGCCGCCGTTTCGATCAAGCTCCCCGACCTGCTCTTCGGCCTGAGCATTCACGGGGACGGGCCCGCGGGTTCTTCGTTCTACGCGCGCAACTTCAGCCTGTTCGTGCTTCCCTTTCTGGCCGTCTTCTTCGCCTGGAAACGAAGACTCGATCCGGCCGGCCGGCTGCGACTGGCGGTGCCCTTTGTTCTGGCCCTCTTGGTCGTCAACCTCTTTCCGTTTCGGCGCGAAGGGCACACCGAGGTGCTGGCCATCCTCCACCTTCCGATCGCGCTGTGGCTGGCCGTGGGCTTTGCTTACCTCGGCGGACGCTGGCGCGACCACGAGCAGCGAATGAACTTCATTCGCTTCTCCGGCGAGTGGTTCATCTACTACACCCTCATCGCCCTGGGCGGCGGCGTCCTGATGCTTTCGACGATGGCGGTCTTCCAGGCCATAGGCCTCGAGATAGAGTCCCTTTTGGAAACATGGGTGCTGCCGTGCGGAGCGGTGGGGGCGGTCATCATCGGTGCCTGGCTCGTTGAAGCCAAGCAGAGTGTCGTTGAGAACATGGCGCCCGTGCTCACCCGCCTTTTTACGCCGCTCTTCACGATCATGCTCCTCGTCTTCCTCGCGACGATGCTCTGGACCGGCAGTGGAATCGACGTGGGCCGCGAAGTGCTGATCACCTTCGACCTGCTTCTGGTACTGGTTTTGGGGTTGATCCTCTACTCGATTTCGGCGCGCGACCCGCAGTCGGCTCCGGGTTTCTTCGACGCGCTGCAGCTTCTCCTGGTGGTCTGCGCCCTCCTGGTCGACGCGTTCGCGCTTTGGGCCATCGCCGCCCGCATTTCCGAGTTCGGCTTCAGCCCCAACCGTGTGGCCGCCCTCGGAGAGAATCTCGTTTTGCTCGTGAATCTAGGCTGGTCGGCCCTGTTGTATTCAAGAATGCTGGCGGCGCGCTCCTCGTTCAAGTCTCTCGAACGATGGCAGACGAGCTACCTTCCCGTCTATGCCGTCTGGGCATGGATAGTGGTGGTTGTCTTCCCGATCGTCTTCGATTTCCAATAGAACGGCGTGGTCGCGACAGGTCCCCACTTGCGGCGGCGCTCGGTCTATGGGCGGACATCGTCGAGGTCGAGTTCGAGCGCAGGGACCGAGTGGACCAAACGGAATGCATTGACTCGCTTCACCCGCCGCCTATCGACACGGAGGGCTATTTCGACTCAGTTCATGTCGCCCGTCACGGCATCACCGGTCTTCGACGCGCCGACGCCGCCCGAGATCTGCGAGAGACTTGGCACCGGGCTCACCGGAGCTTTCCGAATGTCCCCGTGTCGCCGGTTCCCCCGCACGTGGTCCTCGAGCCTCCCGGCCACTCCGACATCCGCTGACCTCGCAGCCGGACGATCAGGTAATTCAGTCCGACCTGCCGGTCTCGGCTTCCAGGTCTTGACTTGAGGAGGATCAACGGGCATACTCAGTAATCCATTAATAAATTGAATACTGGAATATCGTCATGACGGTTCATCCCAATCGACGATTCAAGAACGACATCTACGGGCAGTTGGCTCGCATCGGGAAGGCGGTCTCCAGCCCCAGGCGCCTCGAGTTGCTCGATCTCCTCTGCCAGGGGGAACGAACCGTGGAGGTTCTGGCGAAAGAAGCCTCCATGTCTTTGGCCAACGCTTCCCAGCACCTGCAGGTCCTGCGTCACGCCCGCCTGGTCGAGGCTGAAAAGCGCGGTCTTCATGTGACCTATCGGCTCGCCGACACCGCCGTGGCCGACTATTTCCTCGCCATGCGCAGGCTGGCGGAAAGGCGGCTGGCGGAAATCGAACAGATTACCAGGGCGTTTTTGAGCGCCCGCGGCGAACTGGAACCGGTCGACCGCGAAAGCCTGCTGGAGCGCGTTCGGAACGGTGAGGTGATGGTGCTGGATGTTCGGCCGCCCGAAGAGTATCGGGCCGGACATATTCCGGGGGCGATTTCCATGCCGCTCGGTGCCCTGAA
>CAYRCA010000324.1:0-5562 GCA_964422565.1 uncultured Acidobacteriota bacterium
CATCAATCTGAATCCCCTTATGTTCAAGTATAACCACGACCGCCAGGCGTTCATCGCCGACGCGGCGGCGGGAACCTACCGGGAGCTGGTCAAGGCGGCCGAGATTTGTCCCGCCCACTGTATCCATCCCGGGGCGCCCCGGCCCGGGGACAAGACGGCGACAACCGAGGTCATGGAGCGGGCGAAAGCCCTGCGTTGAGCGGCAAGGAGACCCAGAGGTGGAATTAGTCGTCACGGCAGCGATCATCATGACCGGTCTGGGACTGGTCTTTGCTGTGATTCTCGCAACGGCCGACCATTTCCTGCGCGTGGAGGAGGACCCCCGTCTGGAGGAGGTCGAGTCCATGCTGCCGGGCAACAATTGCGGCGCCTGCGGAGAACCGGGCTGCAGCGCGTTCGCCTCGAAGCTGGTGAAGGGAGAGGTCAAGCCGGGAGCCTGCACTGTGAGCGGAGAGGAAGAGCTGACCCAGATCGCGGAGTTCCTCGGTGTCGACGTCGGAGCGGAGGAGAAAAGGGTGGCCCGCCTCAAGTGTGCGGGCGGCGAGGGACTGGTGGGCGAACTGGCGGCCTACAGGGGGATCGCCTCCTGCCGGGGCGCCGTCCTCGTCGACGGCGGCGGCCGGGCCTGCAGCTGGGGTTGCCTGGGCCTCGGAGATTGCGAGAGCGCCTGCACCTTCGACGCCATCAGCATGAACTGGGAGGGGCTGCCCCAAGTCAACATCCATTCCTGCACCGCCTGCGGCGACTGCGTCGAGGTCTGTCCCCTGGACCTGTTCACCCTCGCGCCCCTCTCCCAGAAACTGTTCGTCCAGTGCAACTCCCCGTTGACCGGGGAGGCGGCCAGAGCAAGTTGCGCCGTGGCCTGTGACGCCTGCGGGCGTTGCGCGGCGGATGCCCCTCCCGGCGTGATCGACATCGTCAACGGTCTGCCGGTCATCCACTACGACCAAGAGCGGAAGCCCACCCAACGTTCGACTTGGAGATGTCCCACAAACTCGATCGTGTGGCTCGAAGGAGAGCAGTTCTCCGAACCTCTAGTTCAGATCAGTAGGGAGCGAATCCGTGCGTAATCTCATTTCCAATCTCCGCTTCGAGCGGCTACGCAAAGCTTTGGGGGGGTCCCCGGCCGAAGGGGATCCCAAACCGGCAAGGACCGAGGTGCTGGAGGTCCAGGAGGCGGTGGCGCTGCTTGAGGCCATGATGTGCGACATGATCGCCCACTGCCCCGGGGAGGAGGGCGCCGGATTTCAGTCCCAGAACGGCATCGCCCCGCTCAACATCTTCGGCGGCCCGGTGGTGTCCGTAGAATTGACCAGTGTGGCCGAAAGCATTGCGTCCGGCGCCGGGATGGCGATGAGCGGATTGCGATCGGCCGTCTTCCTCCCGGGCGACCATCTGTCGGAGGGTTATTCCCAGCTCGAGTCGATCGCCAACCGGCACGTACCTCTCGTCGTCCATGCCGCCTTTCGGGAAGGTTTCGGCGCCGGGAGCAGCCATGCGGGCTACCACGGCGCCAGCGATCTCGGGCTCTTCCAGGTCATGCCCCATTCGGTTCAGCAGGCCCTCGATCTCACGCTTCTGGCACGCTGGGTCGCGGAACGGAGCTTGATTCCGGGGCTGGTGGCCCTCGACCGTCGCATTGTTGAGCAGGCCTCCTTCCCCACGCCCGAGGTCATCCGGGAGCTTCTGGGCCCGCCGGACGACGAAATCGCCTCCCCCACCCCGGCCCAGCTCCTGCTCTTCGGCGGAAGACGCCCCGGGATTCCGGCCTGGTTCGACTTGGACCGCCCCGTGTCCTTCGGCTCCCTGCAGGGCTCCAGCGACGCCGCCAGCGCGGCCGTCGGACGCCAGGCCTTTTTCCTCAAACATCTCCCGGACCTTCTTCGGGAGGGGATGGACAAGCTCGGCCGACTCACCGGAAGGCCGCTGGACCTCGTGGACGCCGACCAGGTCGACACCTCGGACCTCGTTCTGGTCACGCAGGGAAGCGCCCTCGAAACGGCTCGCGCCGCCGCCCGATACCTGCGGCAGGCGAAGGGCTGGCAGGTGGGGATTCTGGGAATCACGTGGCTGCGCCCCTTCCCGGCCGCCGCCGTGCGAAAGGCGTTGAAGGGAAAGCGGGGCGTGGCGGTCCTGGAGTGCACCAGCGCCGCCCTCGCCGAGGAGGGGACCTTGACGCGGGAGGTCCGCCGCGCCGTTCCCGATGCGAGCGCCAACTGGATCTCGGCCGGCTTCGGCCTGCACGGACAGCCGCTGGCCGTGGGACAGGTCATCGAACTCGTTTCCGAACTGCGCGAGAAGAAACCGCGGTCCCGGGTCTGGCTGGGCATCGTTTCGGGGGCGGGGAAGATTGGCGATTTTCCGAAGCGGGAGGGGCTTGTCAAATCGGTCGTCAGCGACTACCCGGAGCTGGCCCAGGACGTGATCGTCGCTCGGGACGTGGAAAAACTGTCCTCCGAGAGCGTCAGGACCCTACAGTGGATCGGCACATCGGCCATGGACGCGTCCGAGCTGCTGGGAAGGCTGGCCCAAGTCTGCCTGGAAACCTCCGGTCCCAAGGTCCGGGGGTTCGCCTGGTTTCCCGAACCGGGAGTGTTGTCGGCCCGGGTGTCGGCCGGTCCAGCGGAGCTACCCATCGCGGAAGCCGGAAGCGCAGTTGACGTTCTGATTCTCGGCCGCCTAGGACTCGACGTCATCTATAACCCACTGGCCGAGATGAGGGAAGGCCGGGCCGTCGTCTTGGAGACCGACCGTTCGCCCCTCGAAATCTGGGAGCTGATGCCCGATTTCTGGCGGGCGGAGGTGCGGCGCCTGAACCTCCGCGTGTTCCGGGTCCAAGGCGACCTCGACCAGCTGCTGAGCGGGGCCGGCGCCTTGCTGAGCGGCTCGGTGGAGTTGCCTTTCAGTGAAATCGCTTGGAGGGAGATGGCCGAGCCGTCCGGCGGAATGGAGGAGCCGCCCCAGCTCGTTCGCCGGGTCAAGGAAGCCCGCTCGGACTACGACAGCCTGCCGCGCTTCTGGGGCGAGGTGATGCAACCGAAGCGCGGCGGAATCAGCGACAACTTTCCCGATCCGCTGGTGACGGTGGGGGCCGTGCCGCCCTACACGGCGGCCCTGGCGCGTCCCCGGGCCACGGCGCTGCCCACCCTGCCCGTCCTCGACGTTGAAAAATGCACCGGCTGCGGGCACTGCTGGCCGGTCTGCCCCGATTCCGCAATCGGCGCCACGCTGATCGGCCTTCACGAAGTCCTGGACGCCGCCGCCGACTTGACCGGCGCCGAGGGCAAGATCGCGGGCGCCGTGAAACGCTCGCATCGGGCTGTGGCGGCGCGGCTGGCTGGACGGATCGGAAAGGACCGGCCCAAGACGCCGGACGAAGCGATCCTGGTGGAAACCTTCGACACGGTTCTGGCCAAGATGTCGGTGGCCGACGATGAGCGGCCGCAGTACGGGGCCACCTTTCGGGAGACCTCCGCCCTGGTGGCCCGGTTGAGTCCGGTGGTGTGCGACACCTGGTTCCATGAGCCGGAGGGCAAGGAAAAGGGAACCGGCCAGCTGCTCGTCCTGACCATCAACCCCGACGCCTGCCAAGGATGTCGGCTCTGCATCGAAAGCTGCCCCGAGTCGGCCCTGATCCCCGAGGATCGAGCCGGTCAGGCGCGGTTGGACGGCCGCGAGGCTTGGAAACTTTGGGAGAGGCTCCCCGACACGCCCGGCTCCCAAATTCAGAAAGCGGTGGAGCGTTTGGAGCTCGGTTCGCTGGCCGCGCGACTGCTGTCGCGACACAGTTCCCAGGTGCAGGCGGTGGGCAGTTTCGGCGAGCCCGGTTCCGGGGAGCGTCTGGCCTGTCGCCTGGTCGCGGCGCTAGTCGAGTCTCGTGTCCAGGTCCGGTTTTCGGACCAAGCGCGGGAAGCCGCGGATCTGGCCGCCAAACTGCGGGAACAGGTCCAGGCGCTTCTGGGCAAGGGACTATCCGACGCGGATCCCAAGGCGGTCCGGGAGGCCCTTCGGACTCTGCCCCGGCGCCGCGCCAGCCTCGGGGAACTCACCGATCGCCTGTCGAGCCTGGGCCGCGCGGTTTCCATCGATCCGGTCAGAATCCTCCGACTTGCGGAAACCGCCCACGACCTGGAGGATGAACACTGGCGCCTCACCGAGGGGGTTCACGGCCTCGGCCGGTCCCGCTTCGGATTGGTGGTGGTCAGCCACCGCATCGCCCGCTGGGCGGGGCGGTTTCCCAACCACCCGTTCCAGGCGCCTCTCGTCGTGGAACCCTCCCCGGAGGGCGCCGGCCTCGTCATCGGCTTGACCGAAGCCAACATGCTCAAGCACGTCGGACGAATGCGACGCTATCGGAAGGGACGGCTTTACATCGAGGACCCCCCCGATCTTCCCGGCCGCCTGGCGGCGCTGGAGGAGCTTTCCTGGGACGACCTGTCCCCCGAGGAGCGGCGCCTCTGCCCGCCCCTCCTGGTCTTCGCCGACGAGACCGGCCTGACCCGCCAGGGTTTGGGCGCGCTGAGCCGACTGCTCTCGGGCCGGATGCCGGTGAAATTGGTGCTACTGGACGCGAAGGTTCTAGATCCGGCCGCACCGGAACCCGCTTTCCTCAGCCTGGGTTACTCCGGGGCCTTCGTCCTGGCGGCCTCGCTCGGCTACCTGGAGCATCTCGCCGAAGGACTCGATCGGGCCGTCGACTACCCCGGCCCCTCCGTTATCCACCTGCACGTCCCGATCCCCCGAGAGCACGGCTTCGAGCCCTCCAAGACCTTGGAGCGGGCCCGGGAAGCCGTGCGGGCCCGGGTGCATCCCCTGTTCACCTACGATCCGCTGGCGGAGGGCGACTTCGGTCTTCGCGTCAGCCTCGAAGGGAACCCGGGACTCGATGCGGATTGGGACGGAACCTCGCCGGTCCGGTGGGCCGCGGGGGAAACGCGCTTCAGTCCCCTCTTCTCCGATTGCTCGGACGGGGAGACCACCGCGGGATGGGAGGATTTCCTCGCCCTGTCGTCCGAGGAGCGGGCGAGGGTCGTCCCGGTGCTCGAGCGGGAGGAGGACACGCCACTGAAGATTGCCCCCCGACTGGTGGAGATCGCCGAGCGCCGGCTCCAGATCTGGAAAACCTTCAAGGAAATGGCCGGGGTTAGCAGTCCTTTCGTGGACCGCATCCGAAGCCGGGTCGAGGAGGAGGTGGAGACCCGGAACCGGGATAAGTTCGATAACGTGAAGCAGGAGTACGAGGCGAAGGCCGCACAGTTGCAGCGGGATTTTGACGCCCGAATGGCGGCTCAGCTTCGGGATCGCCTGCTGACCCTGGCGGGATTCGGCCCGGGCGACCCCGAGACAGGACAGAGCGATGAGTAGCAGGGCCTTGGCGGAACCGGTGACGCGGACCTTCCGGCACGGAGTCCACCCCCCGGAAAGGAAGGAGGCGACCCACCGGCGTCCCATCGAACGGGTGCCGTTTGGCAAGGAGTACGTCCTGCCTTTGGCGCAGCACATCGGCGCCCCGTCGATCGCGAGCGTGAAGGTGGGGGGGCGCGTGGGCCGGGGCGAGCTGAG
>CAYRCA010000325.1:0-5560 GCA_964422565.1 uncultured Acidobacteriota bacterium
TTCTCTTCCTGAATTCTCAGCTCACCCAGTTCGACGGAGCCGACCTGCCGGTTTCAGCGAACGAGATCGTCTTCAACATCGTGCGGGCCGATTCCGGGCACAGCACGGAGATCAACCTGGTGAATCCGGGCAACTCCGACTCCGAGGTCTCCCTGAGACTGATTCGCGGAGAGAGCGAAACGGAGAGATCCGTCAGCCTTCCCGCCAAGTCCGTCCTCCGCTTCGACGCCGCGACGTTTTTTGAGACAACCGACATCGAGCCGGGCGCCTACCTGCGGGCCAAGGCGAACACCGGCAATATCGCCGGCTTCGAGTTCGTGAGGACCCCGGACGGGGACCTCCTCGGCCTGAACGCCCAGAGTGCGACCGCCCTGCAGTCCCAACTGTATTTTCCCCAGATGGCCGTCCTGGACCCCTGGCGGAGTGAAATCGGAATCGTCAACTACACCGACCAGCCTCTCTTGCTGACTGTATCCGCGAGACAGCCGGACGGGAGCCTCTTCGGCCCCGCGGACCTCCAGACCAACCCGGTGGCGCTGGGCCTGGAGGGTCGGGCCAGCGTTGTGCTGGACATCAAGGAGCTTTTCGGTTTTGCGGGCAACAGTCCCCTCGACGGCTGGATCGAGGTGGAGGCCAGCTCGCCCGGCATCAACGGGTACATCAGCTACGGTATTCCGAGTCTTGGATCTCTGGCCGCCATCGCCACCGTCCCCAAACCGAACAAGGCATCGGTGTTTTCCCATATCGCCACCTCGGCGGGTTACTTCACCGGGTTGGCCATTCTGAACTCGTCGACTCTCACCGCCAACGTCCGGGTCGTGGCTCTCGATCCGGACGGCGACGTTCTCGGCAGCCATGACACGGTGATCCGGCCGGGCCAGAGGATCAGCCAGCTCATCACCGAGTTGATTCCCCAAGCGGCCAATCGCGGGAACGGCATGGTTTGGGTTCGGAGCGACATCCCTCTTTTCAGCAGCTCGCTGTTCGGCTCCGATCGCATCCTCGCCAACGTTCCGCCTCAGGAGGCGCCCGACACGTTCAGGCCGGATCAGGCGTTGGGAACACTGAAGGTGACTCCCCCCTTGGGCGTCGTCCAGCCCGGCAGAACCCTGCAGTTCTCCACCACGGGGCCGGCGGGACCCGTCACCTGGTCGGTCGACGGCGTACCCGGCGGAACCGTCGCCGGGGGCCAAATCGACGCCGCCGGCAGATATACGGCGCCCGCCCAGAAGCCGAGCCCCTCATTCGTAACCATCTCCGCCGCGGTCGCCGCTCTGGTGGGAGGAGCGTCGGTCGACGTCCTCACCACCCAAGAGCTCCTGGGGGACCTGGGACTGTTGCAGTCGATCGTCTACCTGCGGTCGCTTCAGCGGCTTTACGAGGTGGAGCTCCTCGGAGTGGCCGGCTTCGAGGTCGGACCCTCCCCCGCCGCCGGGTTCCAGACGGGAAACCAGAGCGAGCTGTTTCAGATCGCGCCTCCGGCGATCAGGACCACGGTTCGGGATTTCAACGACAACATCGTGAAAATGGCCGCCTTCACCTCCTCCGGCGGCAAGGAGTTCATCCTCCTGTTGGGGCGGGACTCGGGGAACCTTCTGCGTCTGGATCCGCTGACTCAACAAACTCAAGTCGTCTTCTCCGGCATGAATCAGCCCACTTCGGTGGCGGTCGACCCCCTTTCCGGCAACGCCCTGGTGGCGGAGGCCGACCGGATCACCGAGATCAGCCGCTCGTTCATCGAGGCCGGAGTCTCTCCAGCCGGGGACGGGACCTCCGACAGAACAAGAGACCCCGTCGATTTCGCCACGCTCACTCCCCTCGAAGGTGCCACCGGCCTGGCGGTGGACAACTGCACCGGGGAGATCTACTTCTCGGTCGCCGACGAGGGCGCGATCAAAGTCTATAACCGCGAGACGGGGGAGGTCCGGATCCTGGTCTCGGGGTTGTCGGGCCCCACGCATTTGCTGGTCCTTTACCGAAAGGGGCTTCCTTGCCCGGACACCGTGCAGATTCTGGTGGTCGAGCCGGAGGCGGACCGAATCTCCCTGATCTCGCCGGCCCTCGGCGAGATCGTCGACTGGATCTCGGCGCCCGGAGTCAGGGACCTGGTCTTCCTGCCGGAGGGGAATCCCTACAACGGGAGAGCCAGCATAGCTTACGGCAGCTTCTTCGATGATGCGGGTTCGATCAGTATCATCGAGGTCGACGACCAGTACGGCGACCCGCCGCCGGCGCCCGAATCCGGCCCCTGCGTCAGCGACGCGTTCTTCGACGATCCGAACCTGGAGCGGGTGGTTCGCCAAGCGTTGGGAGTCGACGCCGACGAAGTGCTCACCTGCGAGGCGGTGGAGGGCTTGACCGAACTCGACGCCTCGTCGCAGGACATCGCCACGCTGAACGGCATCGAGTACCTGGTCGGCCTCGAGCATCTCGATGTCAGTCGGAACCGGATCCGAAGCCTTGTCCCCGCGGGTGGGCTGACGAATCTGGCCACTTTGAACGCCTCCCGCAACGAGATCACCTCCATCGATCTAATCTCAAATTTGAGCAATCTGGTCATCCTCGACCTGTCCCACAACGCCATCAGCGACCTGACTCCGCTGGGCGGTCCCGGCCTGGCCACGGTGCAGGCGGCGGAGGTGGGGGGCGGCGGCGTCCGGGCCGCCCAATTGTCCGCTCTCGCCGAACTGTACCTGGCCTTCAACAACGTGAGCGATCTCGGACCGCTGGCCGGTCTCACGGGGCTGACGGTCCTCGATCTGCGCTCCAACGAGATTGGCGATCTGTCGCCTCTCCTGGCGAATCCGGGTTTGGGGGCCGGGGACCAGGTTCTGCTCCTGGACAACCCCTTCGACGCGGGTGCGTGCCTCGTCGTTCTCGAGCTTCTGGAACGGGGGATCGCGCTGGAGGTCGACATCGATTGCTCCGTCGATCTGGCGGTGCAGGTCACCAGCCCCAGCCAATACGCCAACTTCGGCGACATCGTCCTGTTCCGGGTTCGGGTCTCGAACCAGGGAACCGCGCCGGCCACCGACGTGGTTCTGACCAACACCCTTCCCTCCGGGACCGCCTACCGCTCCGCGTCCGGCACGGGCGCGACCTGCTCCCGCGAACTCGGGACGGTCGTCTGTAGGTGGGCTTCCTCCCTGGATCCGGGGGAGACGAGAGAGGTGGGGATCCGGGCCGACGTGAGGGTCCACAGCGGCGTTCTGGTGAACACCGCGACGGTGGAGGGCGCCGAGTTCGACACGGACCCGTCGAACAACACCGATTCGGTGACCATCAACCTGAGGGCGGCGGACCTCGAGGTCACCAAGACCGCCTCGTCGACGCTCGTGACCCCCGGGGACGCTCTCGTCTACACCGTGGTGGTCACCAACCATGGGCCCGATTCGGCCTCGCACGTTACTTTGACCGACCAGTTGCCCTCCGGCGTTCCGGTGAACTCCTTTACGCTCTCGGGAGGCTCATGCTCCCCGGACTCGGAGGGTTCGACGCTGACCTGCAGGATTCTCGATCTTGCCGCCGGCGCCTCGGCCACCCTGACCATCGACACCCAGGTGCCTCAGGCGCTGGCGGGAGAGACGATCGTCAACCGGGTGTCGGTGACGGCGCAGGAACACGATCCGGTTCGCGCGAACGACAGCGCCTCGGTCTCGGTCACCGTCGACCAGGGGGCCGACCTCGCGCTGACCAAGACCGCCTCCTCTCTCCTGGTGAACATCGGGCAGTCTCTCGTCTACACGGTGGAGGTCGCCAACAACGGCCCCCAGACGGCCACCGGGATCACCCTGATCGACCCACTCCCCGCCGGCCTTGTGGTTCAGTTGTTCGATCTTCCTGGAGGCGCGTGCGGACTCGACGTGGAGTTTTTCCTCCTGACCTGCCAGATCCCCGAGTTGGCCGCCGGCTCCACCGCAGTCCTGACCATCGAAACGATTGTTTCGGGCGGCGAGTCGTTCACCAACACCGCGATCGTTAGCGCCGCGGAGGTCGACCCGGTCCCCGAGAACAACACCGACTCGGTCACCTCGCTGCTTGCCCAGGCGGATGTGGCCGTCGGCATGGAGGCGACCCCGGATCCGGCGGTGACCGGCACGGAACTCGAGTACACGATCGTGGTGGCCAACAACGGCCCCCACCCGGCCACGGGGGTGGTCCTCTTTTCCGAGCGCGGCGAGGGCACGCCGCTGGTCGACATCTCCGGCGCCTCCTGCGTGGAGACCGACGCCCTCTCGATTGAGTGCGCCATCGGATCGCTCGCGCCGGGAGGACAGGTGCCCGTCACGGTGACGGTGCTGGTCGAAGCCCTCTCGACGGTCTTTCACACCGCCTCCGCCTTCGCCGCGGAGGTCGACCCCGACCCCGGAAACAACAGCGTTTCGCTGGAACTGCCGGTGACGCAGGTTGCCGATCTGGAGGTGACCAAGACCGCCGATGCGGATACGGTTCGGTGCTTTTCAGAGTCCCAGGAGGACCTCGTCACCTACACCGTCACGGCGATCAACCACGGGCCCAGCCCGGCCACCGGGGTGGTTCTGATCGATAGTCCTTCTCCGGATATGTTCATTGAGTCCTGGGAGGGACTGGAGTGCTTTCAAGACGATATAAGCGGGGATCTTGTCTGCGCCGGGGGCACCCTGGAGAGCGGCACCGAGGCAGTTTTGACCTTGTTCGCCTTTTTCTCAAACTGCCAGACGGAGGAGGACGCGGTGGAGAACACCGCGACGGTCGCGGGCAACGAAGAGGACCCGAACACCGACAACAATACGACGACCTTGGCGATCCCGGTGGCGTCGGCGGATCTGGCGGTGACGCTGTCCGGGGATCCGGAGGTCATCACTTTCTTCGGCGAGGCGCTGACCCTGACGGCGACGGTGACCAACCTGGGGCCGGATACGGCAACGTTCCCCTTTGTCTCTTTCGAACTGGACCCCGAGGTTACTTTCGAGGCCGTCTTCTCGCCGGAAGATCCGGAACTGTTCTGTTCCCAGTTTGCGCAGTCCGTGAATTGCTTCCCGTCCGATCTTCCATCGGGTGAGGCGATCACCATCGTTCTTCAGGTGGACAACAACCTGGACGCCTCCGGCACGTTGACGAACACGGTGCAGGTCTTCGCCGACGAGCGGGATCCCGACTTAGCGAACAACTCCGCCACGGAGGTCACGCCGGTCGAGATCATAATCATCCCGTAACGATCTTCGGAGAGCACGTCCACTCGGTTCGGACAGGCAGGGAGATGCCTGTCTTCCGTGACGTTTGTCATGGCCGGGCGTCCTCCGGCCGCGCGATACTGGTGCGGATGAATGCCAATAGGAAGGCCACCGTCCGCAAGCCCTCCCCGCCCCTGCCCCGGGAGCACGGCGCCTGGGCCGTCCTGTACGGGCCATTCGTCGTGGCGGTGATCGCAGCGGGCCGCTTCGGAGTTCCCGAGGCGATCCTGCTGCTCACCGTCACGGCCGTCTTTCTCGCCCGCGAACCGACGGCCAAGCTCGCACGGGCGTCGCGTCACGGCGTCCCGGGGGGCCTGAGGCGGGTCGCGTCGCGATGGATCGCGGTC
>CAYRCA010000326.1:0-5556 GCA_964422565.1 uncultured Acidobacteriota bacterium
CGCCGTTCTCCCGGAGACGTCATGAGTGTGTTCCGCATTCTTTGGTCGCTTTTTCCAAGTCTCTTTCTCGGCTTGGGCCTTGTCCAGACGAGCCACCTTTCGGCGGCGGTGGAGAAGCCGAACCTGATCTGGATCATGGCCGACGACTTGGGCTACGGCGAGTTGGGCAGCTACGGGCAAGAGCTGATCCTCACCCCGCAACTGGACCGTCTGGCCGCCGAAGGGATGCGTTTTACCCGGTTTTACGCCGGCGCCACGGTCTGCGCGCCCTCGCGCAGTGTGCTGATGACGGGACAACATCACGGCAGAACCCGCGTCCGCGGGAACGCCGGACCCGCGAACCCGCTCTCCCAGGCTTTGCGCGCCGACGACCTAACTGTGGCCCAGGTTCTCCGGGAGGCGGGTTACGCCACCGCGTTGATCGGCAAATGGGGGTTGGGCGACGTGGGCGAGGCGGAGAGCGGCCTGCCGCGGAAACAGGGCTTCGATTACTTCTTCGGTTACCTCAGCCAGGTTCACGCCCACAATCACTTTCCCGACTACCTCTGGCGAAACGAGGAACGGATCCCGTTGCCGAATCGGGTCACTCCGGTAGGCGACCGAGGGGGCGGCTATGCGACCGAGGCGTTGTTTTACGCGGACGACCTGTTCACCGACGACGCGCTCCGGTTCGTGGCCAACCACCAGGACCGCCCCTTCTTCCTCTACTGGAATCCGATCATCCCCCACGCCAACAACGAGCGCGCCCGCGAGCTGGGGGATGGCGCCCACGTTCCCGACTACGGTCCCTACGCAACCCGGGATTGGCTGGCGCCCGACAAGGGGCACGCCGCCATGATCACGCGGCTGGACGGTTACGTGGGCCGAATGGTGGAACATCTGCGCCTCCTCGGACTCGCCGAAAGGACTCTGGTCGTCTTCACGAGCGACAACGGCCCGCACGACGAGAGCAATCACGACCTCAACCGCTTCAATCCCTCCGGCCCCTTCAGCGGCATCAAGCGCAGCCTCAGGGACGGAGGAATCCGCGTGCCGACCATCGCCTGGTGGCCCGGCACGGTGGCGCCCGCGTCGGTGAGCGATCACGTCGCCTATTTCGGCGACTGGTTCGCCACGGCCGCCGAACTGGCGGGCGTCAAGATACCGTCGGGGCTGGATTCCCTGAGCTTTGTTCCCACATTGCTCGGCGGTCCGACCCGCCAGGAGCGACACGAGTTTCTCTACTGGGAATTCCACGAGCGCGGCTTCGTCCAGGCCGCGCTCTACCGGGGTCGCTGGAAGGGCATTCGGACGGGCGCTCCCGACGCGCCCATCGAGCTTTACGATCTCGAGTCGGATCCCGCCGAGGAGATCGACCTGGCGGGACGGCACCCGGAGATCGCCGCCGCGATGGACGAATACCTTCGGAATGCGCGGAGCGAATCGGCGGATTGGGAACCCAGGTGGTAACGGGGCGGAAGTCGGCGGGTGGCGGGCGGCGCCTCGGTGAACAAGATCCGCGGGTGGAACGTATCCGATGACGATGGAAAAACACATAGCGGTGCTTGGAGCTCTGTTTCTCGGGGTGGCGGTGCTTGGGGCCATTGGCTGCCTGGCGGTCCTCACCCTGTTTGGCTTGGGCTCCTTTATCCTCGGGTCGGTGGCTGCGACCGATCCGAATGTGCCACCCTTCGTTCCGGCGCTGCCGGCGGTCGTCGGTCTGTTTCTCTGCCTGGCGATCGCCGTGACCACCATGCCCGGGTTTGTGGCGGCGTACGCCCTGCTGAAGAGGCTCCCCTGGGCCGGGCCCGCCATCCTGATCGCGGGAGTCCTGTGCCTCGTCAACGTCCCCCTGGGCACCGGCGTCGGGATTTACGCGATATGGGTCTATGTGCGATACGGCGACGCCGTGGGATCGCCGTCGACGAGCCCGAGCCCGACGGACTCGCGTTGACGTTAAGAACTTCGCGGTTCCCCCGTTCTCTTCGGGCGCGGGGCGAGTGGACGACTACTCCGTATTGAGAAAACGTTAGTACCAGTCGACGTATCCCCAGAACCTAATGGTCACTCACTCGAAGCCGTCCGGCGCGCCTCCATCTCCTCTTTGTAGGCCATCAGGCGATCCTCGTGGGGACGCAGGGCGGGAACGTACTTGAGCGCATTTTCGTAATACATCTTCCGGAGCACCTCGTCGGGCAGGAAGACGCCGTAGATCATCCAGAAGCCTTGTCGATGATGGCTCTTCTCGGGGTCGAAGTACTCGTCGTCGGTCTCCAGGAAGCGGTAATAGATGCGGAAGGCCTCCCGGTCGCGCGGCGTGGTGTCGGTACCGAACATCACGCGGTCCTGCCATTGGATCAGGAACCTCCGCGCCGTGTATGGCTGGCGGCCCAGTTCGCTGATCCGCGCGTCGATGTCGATGACGAAGTTGGGATACTTCTCCAGCCATCGGCCCACGGTGGCGAGGTCCTCGGGGTTGTTGCCCACGTGGGCGCCGATGAACAGGGTCCCGGGGTGGCGCTCGATGACCCGGTTGCGCGCCTCCAGTAATTCCTCGCGGCTGGGGAACTGGGGACCGTGGAAGGACCAGTGGGGACGATCGCCCAGCTCGTGCCAACGCTCGTTGAAGCGGTCGAGGGGGGTGAAGAAGGCCGCCGGATCGGCGCTGTGGATCATGACCGGCTTGTCCCGCTCCCCGCACAGCGCCCAGAGGGGGTCGATCCTGGGGTCGTCGATCTTGATCAACCGTCCGTCGGCGTGTTTGAAATTCAATCCCAGCGCTTTGCTGATCTTGACCCCCTTGGCGCCGGCGTCGAAGCAGGCGGCGAGACGCTCGGTGGCCTTTCGGCTCCAGTCGGGGTCGTCGAAGTCCGAGAAGTCGATCCGGGCAAAAGTGAGGAAACGCCCCGGATGGGCGTCGTCGAGCCGGGCGATCCTCTCCCGAACCTCCTCCGGCGTCGTCCCTCCGTCCAGATTGACGACCGAAAAGACCCCCGCGGCATCCATCTCGCGAAGGAAGGTGCCCACCTCGCTTCCGTCGCGCAGGTGGTTGTGGACGTCCACGACGGGATAGCGGGGCAGCCTGATTTCGGCGGGTTGGGTCACCATCATGGAGCTCGGTTCCCAGTCGCGCAGTTTCAGATTCGCCAGATCCTCCTCCTGTGCCGCCGAGGAGCGGCCGGACGGCATCGCCAAAATGAATAGAAAGAGCGTAAGTCCGGACAGGATCGTCTTCATGGGAGCCCTCCTCGAGCCAACGGCGGTTTGAATCCTCGGCCATCGGACGCGTCGCACACGACCTTTCTAAACCATCCCGTCGATTTGGGCAATCACTTGAAGGTAGGATGGAGGAGTATTCGGGCGCATGGACGCGGCTCGAAGCGGATGAAGACCGGTTGGAATGCGGAGGACCGACCGTTCGGGTCGAGTCCGGGAGCGCGGGGATTGGACGGGGCCTTTCCCCCGACAGACTCGAGGAGAGGACGATGAAGTCACGTTTTGTGCGGGCGGCGCTGCCGCCGCTGTTGTTGCTGTGGTTGTCGCCCCCGGCGGTTCGGGCCGAGGGCGTGACCTTGAGGCGGATTGCCGAAATGAGACAGGTCGGGCAGGCCAAGGTCAGCCCAGACGGAGGGTATATCGCCTATACCCGGCTTGTCCCCCGAGAGCTGTTCGAGGAGGAGGACGGCCCCGCGTGGATGGAGTTGCATGTCATCGGTCCCGACGGCGAGTCGCGCCCCTTCGTCACGGGACGGGTGAACGTCGGGGCGGTCGATTGGACACCCGACGGCGGAAAGATCTCGTATTTGGCCCGGCGCGAGGGGGACGAGGCGCGGACGCTGTACGCCATCCCCCGCGACGGCGGCGAATCTCGCAAGCTGGCCTCGCTTGAGGACGGGGTGCGCGGATACAGCTTCAGTCCCGACGGAGAGCGGGTGGCCCTGCTGGGCACCCGGCCCGATGACGCCGACCTCAAGAAGGAGCGGGACAAGGGCTTTACCCAGATCGTTTACGAGGAGGACTGGAAGCCGGTCCGCCTGTGGATTCACGAGCCGGGCGCCGAGGACGCCAAGCCGGTCCTGGTGGAATTGGAGGGCTCGGTGCAGGAAGTCCTCTGGTCGCCGGCCGGAGACCGGCTGGCCGTTCAGGTCACCCCCCGAGAGCTCATCGACGATGTCCTGATGTTCTCCCGGATCCGGGTCATCGATTCGGAGGGGACCGAACTGGGCCGGATCGACAACCCCGGAAAGCTGGGGAGCATGGCGTGGAGTCCCGACGGGGAGCGCCTGGCGTTCATCGCCACCGAGGGCATCCACGACACCCGGGAGGGACGGCTTATGGTGGCCGAAAAGGACGGAGGCGAGTGGCGCCATCTCCTGCCCGATCTGGAGGGTCACGTCTGGCACGTGGGCTGGCGGGACAGCGCGACCGTGCTGTTTATCAGCTACGAGGGGGTGGACGCCCGCCTCGGCGAAATCCGCGCGGACGGTTCCGGAGAACGCACCCTGAAAGAGACCGGCGGTCCCATTTGGGATTCGCTGAGCGTCTCCGGCGACGGCGTGGTCGTCCTGACGGCCAACGCGCCGGACCATCCCCGCGAGGCTTACCGGGTGTCCGGGTCCGACCTCCATGCCGAGCGACTGACCGTCTCCAATCCCTGGCTGGACGACCTGCGGCTGACCCGGCGGGAGGTGGTCACCTATGCCGCCCGGGACGGATTGGAACTCCAGGGCATTCTTTTCTACCCCCTGGACTATGTCGAGGGCCGCCGATATCCGCTGATTCTCGCGGTCCACGGAGGGCCGGAGGCCCATTACTCCAACGGCTGGCTGACCGGCTACAACCTGCCCGCCGAGGTCGCCGCGGCCGAGGGGTACTTCATGTTCTATCCCAACTACCGGGGGTCGACCGGGCGGGGCGTGGCCTTTACGGAAACCAGCCAGCGCCGCCCGGCGGGAGAGGAGTTCGACGACTTGGTCGACGGGGTGGACCACTTGATCGAGCGGGGGCTGGTCGACGGCGACCGGGTCGGGATCACCGGCGGCTCCTACGGAGGCTACGCCTCGGCCTGGGGGGCCACCTACTACTCCGAGCGCTTCGCCGCGGCGGTGATGAACGTAGGTCTTTCCGACAAGATATCGATGCTCGGCACCTCGGACATCCCCCAGGAGCTGTACCTGGTCCACTACCTGACTTGGCCTTGGGAAGACTGGGATATGTACGTCCAAGCCAGTCCGATTTACTACGCCCGGCAGGCCAAAACGCCGATCCTGATTCTCCACGGCGACGCCGACCCCCGGGTGGATCCGACCCAGTCGCGGATCCTGTACCGCTACCTGACCCTGCAGGAGGACCCGCCGCCGGTGCGGCTGGTGCTCTATCGCGGCGAGGGACACGGCAACCAGCGGGCCGCCTCCCGGTACGACTATTCCCTGCGGCTGATGCGGTGGATGGACCACTACCTGAAGGGCGAGGGCGGCGCGCCGCCGGAGTACCGTCTGGACTACGGGATTCCGAAGGCGGAGGAAGGGTCGTGACGGTTCGACCGACACGGACGGGCACGGACGGACACGGACCTGC
>CAYRCA010000327.1:0-5555 GCA_964422565.1 uncultured Acidobacteriota bacterium
TCCACCAGCTCGGCCACCGGGGCACCAAAACGCTCGATCAGCTCCGGCTTGGTGTTTACGCCCGAGATCAACCCCCCGTCGATCAAGATGCTGACGTACGGCGCCTCCTCGGCGGTTGAAATCTGCACTGTCGCCAGATGGGGATCGTCGTCTCCACTCCAACTGCCGAAGCCGGAGAAGGTCACGGTGTCAAACTGGCCGGGCGGCAATGTGGACCCGCGAGAGTTGCTGCAGTTGACCGCCGCAAGGCTGTGCATCTGGAAGGTCCCCCCCTCGGCGGAATCGAAATTCGTGTACTCGAAAAAGGCCGTCCCGCCCACAGGATCGCAGGGGATGGAATAGTTGTAGCTGAACTCCTGCCCGATGGAGGACAGGATACGCTCGCTGCCGCTCAACACCGCCGACGAGGAGGTCGGCGGGGAGTGCACCGCCCGGATGCGCAGGAACGGATCCAGTAGCGAACCCTCCCCCGCCACCCAACTGTTGGCCTTGACAAAATCGGGTGAAGGAAAACGGAAGCCCTCAAAGTCGAGCGAGACATCCCCGTTGAAACGAAAGATCGTCTCGCCGGCGGCGCCCCGCTCGAAGGAAGCGGGCCCTCGGAAAAAGAAAGAGGCTGGGGCGATTTGACCGTCATTCTGTTCCAGCAGGACGAACAGCAGGTCCTGGGCGATGAATCCGCGATAAAGCATGGGCCCCAGCACCCTTCCCGTCTTCAGGCTGACCGCCCCCAAGGAGATGTCGAAGGGGTCGTCGGCGAAGGCAACGTCCTCCAGAAAATAGGTCTGGTTCGGAAACCTCAGGAATTCGTTGTGACCCAGAAGGCCCAGGGACAGGCCCGGAAAGGACAGCGGACTCTCCGGGGGGTCGGCCAGAAGACCCTCCGGCGGCACACTGGAAACCGCAATGGGAACGGTGTCCCCGAAACGCTCGCCGAACTGGATTCGCAGGCGGCCGACCAAATGCGACCGCCCGGTGGCCGGGCCGCCCAGGGCCGGAATGTTCAGTGTGAAAAGGTCACCGAAAGTGGTGTTGTGGCCGTGGGTGGTCAACTCCCAAACGGTGTTGGTGGGGATTTCCGGACAGTTATCCCCACACTCGGGCCCCTCGGGGGCTTTGGTGCTCAAGCGGATATGAGGGTGGAGCGACGTTCCGGCGGCCGGAATGCTGGCGCAGTTGAGCCGGATGTTGCAGAAGGGCAGGGGAAACCGAGGGATGTCGCCGTCGATGTTGTTCCCCAGCGGGAGGAAGGTGGTCGCCATGAACGTGTAATCCAGGAGTCCGTCCTCCCGCTGCTCGAATCGGGCCCAAGCCGAGCCGTAGGTCCCGGGAAACCGAATGGTCGGCGCCTCCAGCCTGGGGTTTACGTTGCCCAGGGCGAAAAGCGCGGTGTTGATGAACAGCAGGCGATACTCCAGGTTCGTGACTTCCCCGGTCTCGAGGTTCAGGTCGCCCTCCGACACGACGATCCCCTCCGGATCCCGGACCAGGTTAAACTCCACCGGCATCCGGAAGAACTGGGGGGCGCTCAACACCCCGTCGTCCCCACCCAGGCCTCCCGGGTGCGTAACCTCGAATCGCACGATGTTCCTGGCCGGAGGGTAGAACCTGATATGGACATTCCCCGTAATATGGGCGTCCGTCATCGCCAACCCCCCGAAAAGCAGGTTCCCGCAGGTCCCGAAGGGGTTGTCCTCGTCGTCGGGACAGTGAACCGCCCTCAGGGCGTCGCCGAAATAGCTCGCTTCGCGATTGATCGGCAACGTCTGCTCCAGACCGGGAGGCAACCGCAAAGGCTCGGGGAGGGGCTCACCGCTCCCCAGGGCCGTCGCCGCCACCGCCGCCGTCAAGACCAACGCATGCGCCACCCGAGTCTTTCTCATGGCCGCCCTCCCCCGGGACGCTCCACCCGAACCGGACGCCGTCCCGACACCGGCTCCTCACCGCCACGACGCTGTGCCTCCAGCCGACTCCTGGCCAAAAGCACTTGGCGCATCCGGGGCGGTTCGATGAACTCGGCCAGTTCCTCCAGGGTCGTCTCCTCGCCGTCGGCGATTCGATAGTCCCCCACGCCGTCGTCCTCCAGGACGTCCTCCACGCGCACCAGAGTGAACTGGCTCCCGTACGCCTGGTTCAGCGTCCGCAGGACCTCGTTGGCGATCAGGGCGTGTCCGGTCGGTCCGGGGTAGTACCCGTTGAGGGAGAAGAGGCCGCCCAGGAAATCGGCCGTCAGGTGCCTCCCGCCCACGGTCACACCCTGGTCCTTCAGGCTTCGATAGAGTGCGTTCAGATCACAGACCACGGCGTCCTGCTGCCCGGCCAGCGAGCGGATCTCGCCGTTCAGCTGATTCACGAAGGCCGTGATCGTCGCCGCCGTCTCCGCGTCGATCCAGGACCCGGAGGGCAGCACGTCCGAGGTGCGGGCCAGGAACTGGTTGCCGATCTCGACCAGACCCGGCACGGTGATCCGGTCCTCCAGGTCCAGACCGTACAGACCCAGCACAACAAAGGGCGGCACTCGCAGCAGCCGGGCCGCCGCCAGAGGATCGCTGAAGTAGGCGGTGTCCAGAGGGTCCGGGATCGTGGTTACAGCCACCTCGGCAAAGGTCCCTTTGAGCTCCCGAAGGATGCGCTCGTAGTCGGACCGGAAGGCGCCGGGCTCCGGAAGACGGCTCAGGTCGCCGGTCACGGCCGCCTCCAACACCTCGAAAAAGCCGAGCTGCACCAGGGCCAGCGTGGGCCTCATGGCGACCGCGTATTCCAGCTGGGTCCAGAGGGGAACCTCATCCTCGAGGATCAACTGGGGGAATCCCAGCACGAAGTTGGTCAACGTTTGTTTGGGATCCGCGTTGTTGATCAGAGGGGGCACCGGCCGCCGCGACAGCGCGTCCGCGGTCCGAAAACCGGGCACCGAAAGATTGAACACGAACAGGGACGGTGGAAAAGGTTGTCTTACGGTGGTCTGCAGAGTGGCGGGCAGACTCACCGGGAGCGGCGGGAATCCCACCACGTTGCCCAGGCCGGGCGACTGGAGGACGGGCTGCGGAAAGATCGCGCCCATCTGCCGGGCCACCAGCGCCGGAAAGCTGCCCCGCTGCCCCGTCTCGCTCAGACTGAAGTTGTGCACGCCGGCGGCCAGTCCCTCGCCGAGGACGACAAAGGTGGTGGTGTCCAGTCTCCGCGACTGCGCGACCGCCATCGTCGAGACAACCATCACAAATGATGCCAGAAGCAGAATAGACCTCAGTTTACTCATGTCCCTCACCGATCCACGTCTATGGAAGGCGCTCCGAGATTTAATCGCAGGCTGAAGCCCCCGAGATGCGCGAAGTTGTCGTACTCGCCGTTGGTGAACTGGTGGGCGTTGTCGGCCACGTCGGTGGTGCGGTTCAGAAACTTCATCGCCTGGTAAAACACGCTCAGTTCCTTGTTCCCGAAGCGCCAGGAGGCTCCGGTCGTGAAACTGTGCCGGCTGCTGTCCGGAAACAGCGGACCGGTGCTCTTGTCGGGAACGGGAGTGCGATCGAACATGTAGCCTGTCCGCAGGAACAGTTGGTCGCCCAAGGGGCGCTCGAAACCGGCGCTGATCTGGTACGAGTTGTTGAAATCGAACTCCAGACGCAGTTCCTCCGGCGTCGCCACATCATCGCCGGTCTGGCTGAAGTTCACCGGCACGTCCCGGAACCGGTGATAATCCAGGAACTGAAAGTCCACCGCCACCGTTCCCCCGTAGATCTCCGACCGGGCGACCCCCACCTTGTAGATCGCCGGAGTCGTGAAGGACCCCCGGATCGGCTGGTTGGGGAAAAGATCCGCAATGGTGTCGGCGCCGAGAAACGGCTCCAAGGTGTATCCCGTCGTGAAGGCGAAGGACGCGTCCCCCTTCAGGTGATGGGTCACCGCCGTGCGGAACGACAGGCCCAGACTCATCTTCCGCTCCGGAAACCGCCACAGCAGCCCCACGTTCGCCCCCGGGCTCTGGCTGGTTCCCGCCAAGCGCGAACGCCCCTCCGGCAGCAACCGCGCGATCGACCGTCCAGCCTGTTCCGGGTCCTCCTCCGGAAAGATGAGTTCGGCCACCTCTTCTCCAAAGTCCACGCCGTCGTCGAGAGGATTGAGGATACTCTGCTCCAGCATGAGATGCGTATGCACCAGCGCCACGCCCAGAGCCACCGCGGCGTTCTCGTTGATCCGATAGGCGACCGTCGGTTGAAACCAGATCGACTCCAGCCGCGCCCGATTCCCAGCCCACCGCGCCACGAACTTCGTCTCCGACGGGTCCGAATCCTGAAAACTGGTGAAGTTCGCCGAAAGGCCGAAGGGGGCGAAGGAGCCGAAGCCAAACGTCCATTTGTCCGACAGCGTCCGGGTCAGATACAGGTTCGCCACAGGAATGAGCTTGGGCGAAACCGAACCGTTGAACCCCTTTTGCGGGACGAACTGCCCGGGCGGGGTGTCGGAGGGCTTGAAGCGAAACAAACCGACCACCCCCAAGGTGTCCATCTGCAGGCGAAACCCCCTCTGGAAAGCAATCCCCGCGGGGTTATAGAAGAGCGCCGACCCGTCGTCGGCGATCGCCGCGAAGGCGCCCCCCATCCCCATCGCCCGGACTCCCAGTTCGTAGATCGAAAAGGCGGACGCCTCCACGGAACCGAAACGCAAGGCCAGACACAACGCAAACAGCACAACCGTTCTTCTGCCAGTCATCAGGATCCCAGAGCCTTCCTAAAGCGTGCAAACCTGTATTTCGGGTCTTCTGACTCAGAGGTTGGAGGCCCCCTGCCCTACGCCCCCTCAAGTTCGCTCAAGACTATGTAACAAATGGAAACTTGTCAATACCGTTTTCTAGAAGCTGTCAATAGGGCTTTCCCGCCGCCGGTAGCCCGGGATTGCGGGATTGCCGGGGGCTTGATAACGACAGACATGTTCCTTAAAGTCTTAACGGGGGTTATACTGTGTCGGTTGGGGTCCATTCCATAGAGACGCACGCCTCGCCGGTTGGGGGCGGGACCGGCCGTGGAAGGGCTCCAGCCAGCCTGGGCACGGACCGAGTGGGCCCGGAGAACCGGAGCGGCCGTCGGAAAGGGCACTCCAGGCGAGGGAGGTGACATTGGCGACGCGATCGAGGAAGAGACGGAGTGGGCGTTCGGCATCGATTCTGATATGGAGCCTTCCCCTCCTGGCGCTGGTTGCCTTCTTGGCCTGCCGCTCCTGGTCGGAACACCGGGAACAGGTCGACGCCGCCCGACTGGCGCTCCTGGAAACGAGGCTGCACGAGGCTCGCGACATCTACACCCGCCTGGGGACCTCGATCTGGGTCGGAGAGGAGGCCCGCGCCGGACTCTTCCTGACTGAAGCTCTGGACGACGAACTCCCGATGCCGACGCGGCCGGCCGCTTCTTCCGAGGCGGTCGACGGCTTTCCCCTTCGACTGCTCCTTCACGCGGCGCTCCGCCAAGGCCGTTAAGATCGGAAGAGCACAGTCTGAACTCCAGTCAGACTGTGCTCTTCCGATCTTATGGATCTTGCGTCTCTACTAAAGCACGCTCCAAGAA